>JAICYE010000090.1 GCA_025934385.1 Acidimicrobiia bacterium
CCGGAGAGCTTCAGCAGCACTCTCCCCCACCGGCTCTCGGGCACGGCCGCCTCCTTACTCTTCGCCGACTTTGATCCGCACGAACCGGCTGATCTTCGCCTCCGAGCCGAGCCCCGACAGCAGCGATGCGACGGTGACCTTGGGGTCGCGCACGAAGCCCTGCTCGGTGAGGACGTTGTCCTTGTAGAAGCCGCCGATCCGGCCCTCGACGATCTTCGGGATGGCCTGCTCGGGCTTGCCCTCGTTGCGGGTCAGGTTCTCGAGGACGGCCCGCTCCGACTCGATCACGTCGGCCGGGACGTCCTCCCGGTTGACCCACCGGGGGGCGGCCGAGGCGATGTGGAGGGCGACATCGTGGCCCACCTCGATCGCCTTGGGGTCGGACGGATCGACGCCGCTGAGCTCGACGAGGACGCCGATCGTGCCCCGTTCGTTCTGCACGTGCTTGTAGGCGTCGATGAGACCGCCGCTGACCTCGAACCGGGCGATCCGGCCGAGGCCGATGTTCTCGCCCAGGGAGCCCGCCATTCCCTTCACGAAGTCCTCGACCGTGGTGGACGGGTCGCCGGCATAGGGCTTGGCGTTGACGTCCTCACCCTGCTCCGCCACCTGGCGCGCCAGGGTGGCCACCGCCGCCTTGAACCCGTCGCCCTTGGCCACGAAGTCGGTCTCGCAGGTCAGCTCGACGAGGGCGCCGACGTTGCCGTCGAGGTAGACGTCGACGGCCCCCTGGGTGGCGGCCCGGCCGGCCCGCTTGCCGGCGGCGGCCAGACCCTTCTCCCGGAGCCAGGTCTTGGCCTTCTCGAGGTCGCCCTCGGACTCCTCGAGGGCGCGTTTGCAGTCCATCATCCCGGCGCCGGAGACCTTCCGGAGCGCGGCGACGTCCTTGGCGGAGATGTCAGGCATGGGGGATTCTCCGAGTCCTCTCAGGCTTCGGGCGCCAAGTCGGCGCCGACGGGAGCGTCATTCGATTCAGCCGCCGGTGCTTCAGCCACCGGCTCGTCGGCGGAGGCCGGCTCGGCCGGCGCCTCGGCCTGGGCGGCGGCAGCCTCGGCGGCTGCCTGCTTGGCGGCGGCCAGGCGCTCCTCCCGCATCCGCTGGGCGGCGGCCGCCGCGGACCGGGCCCGGGCCGGGAGATCGGCCAGGAGGCGCTCGGCCGCGGGGTCGGGCGGGGGCGACGGAGCGGTCGGCTGGGGCTTCGGCAGCACGCGACCCTTGCGGGAGGCCATGTACCGGCCCTCCTCGACGGCGTCGGCGATGACGCGGCACATGAGGGCGCTGGCCCGGATGGCGTCGTCGTTGCCGGGGATCACGTAGTCGATGAGGTCGGGATCGCAGTTCGTGTCGACGACGGCCACCACCGGAATCCCGAGCTTGTTGGCCTCGGTGACGGCGATGTGCTCCTTCTTGGTGTCGATCACGAAGATGGCGTCGGGCTGGCGTTCCATGAACCGGATGCCGCCCAGGTTGCGCTTGAGCTTGTCGAGCTCCCGGCGCAGCAGGAGCGCCTCTTTCTTGGGCACGGCGGCGAAGTCGGGCGAGTTCACCTGGCGCTCGAGGTCGTTCATCTTCGAGACCCGGCCGTGGATGGTGGTGAAGTTGGTCAGCATCCCGCCGAGCCAGCGCTGGTTCACGTAGGGCATGCCGGAGCGGCCGGCGCCCTCGGCGATCGGCTCCTGGGCCTGCTTCTTCGTGCCGATGAACATGATCGTGCCGCCCTCGGAGGCCAGATCGCGGGTGAAGTGGTAGGCCTTCTCGATCCGCTCCAGCGTCTGCTGGAGGTCGATGATGTAGATGCCGTTGCGCTCGCCGAAGATGAACCGCTTCATCTTGGGGTTCCAGCGCCGGGTCTGGTGGCCGAAGTGCACTCCGGCCTCCAGCAACTGCTTCATGGTCACGACAGCCACAAGCAAGACGTCCTTTCCTCGGTTCTGGTTCGTCCGCCCGCTGTTGATGCGCCTCATGGGCGCACACCGATGGACTGCTGCGGGCGTGTGAATTTCCCGGCCGGGGAGCCGGGATGCCGCCCAGTGTAGCGGGGCGGCCCAGGGACCCCACGAGCCCGACCCATCCCGCCGTGGGGTGCAACCGGTCGCGCTCGGGCGGCGTTGACGGCCGTGAACACCGGGCACGCCGCAACCGGTTGCACCTAACGGCGAGACGGGCAGGGCGGCCGGTCGAGGGGGGCGAGGGAGATCCGGGGCGGCGGTGGGGCGGCGAAGAGCGGCGCCGGGTCCTGCGGCTGGCCGGCGACCCGGTAGCCGAAGTGCAGGACGCCGGGGCCGTGGCCCGGGCCGGCGGCGCCCGATTCACCGAGGACGTCGCCCCGGCGGACGGGCGGCCCGGGCCCCACGACGACCCGGCGGAGGTAGGCGTACGTGGTGCGGCGGCCGCCGGCGTGGTCCACGGCGACGGCGAAGGCCGCCCGTCCGACCCGGCCGGCGAAGACGACGACACCGTCGCCGGCGGCGCGGACCGGCGTGCCCGGCGGCGCGGCGTAGTCGAGCCCGAGATGCCGGGGCCCGAACGGCCGCCCCGGCGGCTCGAACCCCCTCACGACGGGCCCGCCAACCGGCGGCGACCACTCCCCGGCACCCGCAGCCGTCGCAGCCGACGCCGCGGACGCCGGGGGCCCAAAAGCGACGAGAACGACACTGACAGCGACGGCGACCCAGCTTCGCTTCACTCTTCCTCCCGGGGACGCGTTGATACGGGCCTGGGGGAAGAGAAGTGGCCGGGGAGGCTACCCGGCGAGGCCGCGTTCGGGCTCCAGCAGGCGGGAGCGGAGCTGGAGGATGCCCTTGGTGTGGATCTGGCACACCCGGCTCTCGGTCACGCCGAGGACCTGGCCGATCTCGGCCAGGGTGAGGCCCTCGTAGTAGTAGAGGGTGAGGACGAGGCGCTCCCGCTCGGGCATGCCCTCGACCGCCTCGGCCAGGATCTGCTTGATCTCCTGGACCTCGAAGGCCTCGACCGGGTCGTCGGTGCCGTCGGCGATGGTGTCGGCCAGCGTCGACTGGCCTCCCTCGCCGGTGTCGGGCCCGCTCAGCAGCTCGTCGAGGGGGACGATGCCGACCAGCGAGATCTGGGACAGCGTCTGGGTGAACTGCTCCCGGGTCATCGACAGCTCCGAGACGACCTCGTGCTCCTCCGGGGTGCGGTGCAGCTCCCCTTCCAGCTTGGCGTAGGCCCGCTCGATGGCCCGGGCCTTGGCCCGCACCGACCGGGGCACCCAGTCGATGGTCCGCAGCTCGTCGATGATGGCGCCCTTGATGCGGGACATGGCGTACGTCTCGAACTTGTAGCCCCGGGAGAGGTCGAACTTCTCGATGGCGTCCATCAGGCCGAAGATGCCGTAACTGACCAGGTCGGACTGCTCGACGTTCTGCGGCAGGCCGACGGCGACACGGCCGGCCACGAACTTCACCAGCGGCGAGTAGTGGAGGATCAGCCGGTCGCGCAGGTCGCGGCGACCGGTCGCCTTGTATTCCTGCCAGAGTTCCTCGATCACGCTGGCGTCGTCCACCAGGTTCCTCTAGGCACGGGGATGGGTCGCGTCATAGACCGCCCGAAGGCGGTCCTTGGTGAGATGAGTGTATAGCTGGGTCGTCGCCACATCGGCGTGCCCGAGAAGTTCCTGGACGGCCCGGAGGTCGGCGCCGCCCTCCAGAAGATGGGTGGCGTAGGCGTGCCGGAGGGTGTGGGGGCTGATGGCCCGACCGTCGCTGAGCAGGCGACGTTCGAGGATCCGCCGGGCGTCGCGGGGCGTCAGGCGGCGCCCCCGGCGGTTCAGGAAGAGGGCGTCGGGGGGCGTCAGCGGGCCGGAGAGATTTGTCCGCCCGGCGGCGAGATAGGCCCGGATCGCGGCGATCGCGGCCTCCCCCAGCGGGACCCGGCGGATCTTCGACCGTTTCCCGAGGACGGTGACGAGGCCGGTCCGCAGGTCGACGTCGGACGGGCCGAGCCCACACAGCTCGCTGATCCGTAAGCCGGCGCCGTAGAGGACCTCGAGGACTGCGGCATCCCGGAGCGCCACCGCTGCCGCTGCCGCCACCGCCTCCTCCTCGGGGACGGGAGGCGCCTCGTCGAGCAAGGTGGCCACCTCGGCGGCCTTCGGCACCTTCGGCAGCCGCCGGTCGCCCTTCGGGGCCCGGAGGTTCCGGGTCGGGTCGGCGGCCACCATCCCCCGCCGGCGGAGCCAGCCGAAGAAGGCCCGCAGCGCCGCCGCCTTGCGGGCGATGGTCGGCCGGGCCATTCCCCGGGTCGTGAGGTAGGCGAGGTACCGCCGCAGGACGAGATGGTCGACAGATTCCGGACCGGCGGCGGCGCCCCGCTCCGCCCAGGTCACGAACTGCCGCAGGTCGCTCTCGTAGGCCGTGCGGGTGTGGGGGCTGGCGCCGGTCAGGGAGGCGATGAACTCGGCGACGGGCCACATCCGGATCAGGAGAACAGCGTCAGGTCGACCGCCGGCCGCTCGCCCCAGGGCAGGTTCTCCATGTAGATCCACGACCGGCGGTGGATGGCCGTCGGGCCGTAGCCGAGGAGGGCGCAGCGGTGGCGGTGCGACGGGTAGCCCCGGTTGGTGTCGAAGTCGTAGCCGGGATAGCACTCGGCCTCGGCGGCCATCATCCGGTCCCGCGTGACCTTGGCCACGATCGACGCCGCCGCCACCGACAGGCACAGGGCGTCGCCGTCGATGACCGTCCGCACCTGGTCAGGCCGGGCGAAATAGTCGTGGTTCCCGTCGAGGATGATCCGGTCGGGAACGCAGCCGGCCCCGGCCAGGCCGGTCAGGGCCCGCTCCCCCGCCAGCCGGAGGGCGGCGGTCATGCCGAGGTCGTCGCACTCGGCGGGGCTGGCGTGGCCGACGGCGGCCGCCACCGCCCATCCCAGGATCTTCGGGTACAGCGTCTCCCGCTGTTCGAGCGTGAGCTCTTTGGAGTCGCGCACCCGGAGGATCCGCTTCGGCGCCGGCCCGATCACCACCGCCCCGACGCTGACCGGGCCGGCCCAGGCCCCCCGGCCGACCTCGTCGACGCCGCACACCAGCGCGGCGCCTTCGTCGAAACAGCCCTGCTCCACCAGGAGCTTGGGGGCCGCCGGCCGGCGGGCTTTGCGGGCGGCGCCGTTCTGCCGCCCGGAGACCCTGACCGCCGACGCCATGGACCGGGACGGTACCAGGCGGCGCCTAGCTCGTGATGGAGGTGAAGCTGAACACGCCCGGGCTGCCCGGATCGACCGTCGCCTTGACCCACTTGTTGGTCCCGCTGTCGCCGTAGGTCTCCAGCCGGGTGAAGTTGGGGACCGTCGGCCAGGGGTGGTCGAGGGTGAACTTGTGCGAGTCGCCGTGGACGAGGACCACCGGCTTGCCGAACGTGATCGTCCGTTTCTTGAGCGTCGCCACCAGCGAGGCGTCGGAGGAGCCGTTGAACGGGTCGTCCTGCCAGATGACCATCACCGCCGGGGCCTTCGTCGCCTCGGCCTGGTCGAAGGCGGCGTTGAGCCAGGCGACGTTGGCGGCGTGGCGGGCCGAGGTCTCGCCGGCACTCGGGCTCTTGCTGCTCGGCCCGGGGACGTCGAGGGTGGTGAAGACCACGCCCCCCTTCGTCCAGCGGGCGTTCTCGACGTAGGTCTTCTGCCGCGTGAGCGGGATCTTCGTCACGCCGAGCGAGTTGGGGGTCGAGAAGAAGATCCTCCGGAGCGAGGCGATCCGGGTCAGGGCGTTCTTGCAGTCGGTCCACTCGTTGTCGCCCGGCGTGTAGATGAACGGCTCCGAGAACCCGTTGAAGGCGTTGTAGACGGCCTTGTCGCGGGTGTCGCTGCAGGGCATCGGCTGCGGCTTGGTGTCGCCGTCGTGGGTCACGAAGGCGAGGTTGTACTTCGCCATCTGGGCCCGGACCCGCAGCAGCGTGGCGTCCTCGCCGCTGTTGTAGCCGGTGTCGCCGATCAGTCCGATCTCGAAGGCCGCCGACGACTTCGGCGGCATCGTCGTCGTCGTGGTCGTGGACGTCGTGGTCGTGGACGTCGTGGTCGTGGACGTCGTGGTCGTGGACGTCGTGGTCGTGGACGTCGTCGTTGTGGACGTTGACGTCGGGTCGGTGACCGGCGGCGTGGTCGGATCCGTCACCGTGGTGTCGGTCGACGGCGGGGTCGACGTCTCCGTCGTTGCCGTGTCCGCGGTCGACCCCTCGTCGCCGACCGCCCGGGCCGCCGTACCGACGAGCGCGCCGGAGCCCAGCAGCGTGGTGACGATCAGCAACCGGGCGAGTCGGGCTCGGAAGGCGGCGGACAACGGAACGTCTCCTTCGGACGGAACATCAGGGAAACGACCACTCTGCGTGGCAAGAGCGCAATCAGTAAGTTCCGCCCGTTGCGGTGCAATCCTTCCGGCCGGGCGCTATCCGGCCTTCGTCCCCTTCGCTCCGTTCGCTCTCCCGCCGTGCCCGGCGACGGGTCATTCGAGCGAGGCGATCGCCTCGGTCTCGGAGGGGTCGGGCTCGGTGGAGAACCAGGCGTCGAGCATCTCGGCCGCCACCGGCGGGCTGACCAGCCGCAGGCTCAGCACGAGGACGTTGGCGTCGTTCCAGCGGCGGGCGCCCCGGGCCGTCTCGGCGTCGGTGCACAACGCCGCCCGCACGCCCGCCACCTTGTTGGCGGCGATGGAGGCCCCGGTGCCCGTCCAGCAGCAGAGGACGGCGGTGTCGGTCTCGCCCTTGGCGACGAGCTCCCCCACCCGCCGGCCGACGTCGGCCCAGCCGAGCTCCTGTCCCCCCGGCGGCCCGACGAGGACGACCTCGTGACCCCGGCCCCGGAGGTCGTCGGCCACGGCGTCGGTGAGGACGGTCCGCTCGTCACTGCCGAGTGCGATGCGCACGTTCGCTACCGTAACCGGCCGTATGGCCGTGCCCAGCGTGATGACGATGATCCTGGCCGGCGGCGAGGGGAAGCGGCTGGCGCCGCTCACCGCCGACCGGGCGAAACCGGCCGTACCCTTCGGCGGCCATTACCGCATCGTCGACTTCGCCCTGTCGAACATGGCCAACGCCGGCTACCTCCAGATCATCGTGCTGACGCAGTACAAGAGCCACAGCCTCGACCTCCACATCACCCGGACGTGGCGGCTCTCCACGCTGCTCGGCTCCTACGTGACGCCGGTCCCGGCCCAGATGCGGCGCGGCCCCCGCTGGTTCGCCGGCTCGGCCGACGCCATCTACCAGAATCTCAACCTGGTCCACGACGAGGGCCCCGACTACATCCTCGTCTTCGGCGCCGACCACATCTACCGCATGGATCCCCGGCAGATGGTCGAGCAGCACATCGCCACCGGCGCCGGCGTCACGGTGGCCGGCATCCGGGCGCCCCGCTCCCAGGCCAACCAGCTCGGCGTGATCGAGGTCGGCGAGGGGACGAAGATCGCCGCCTTCAAGGAGAAGCCGGCCGAGGCGGCCGGGCTGCCCGACTCGCCGGACGAGGTCTTCGCCTCGATGGGCAACTACGTCTTCACGACGAAGATGCTGGTCGACATCGTCAGCCTCGACGCCGAGGACCAGAACTCCCACCACGACATCGGCGGCAGCATCATCCCCGCCCTCGTCGAGGCCGG
>JAICYE010000127.1 GCA_025934385.1 Acidimicrobiia bacterium
CCCATCCTGCGCTCGACCGGCATGCCCTGGGACCTGCGCAAGGCCCAGCCCTACCTGGCCTACGACCAGGTGGACTTCGACGTCATCTACACCGAGAACGGCGACACGTTCGACCGCTACCGGATCCGGCTCCACGAGATCGCCGAGTCGCTCAGGATCGTGCGCCAGTGCGCCGAGAACATGCCCGCCGGCGACAACCGGATCCAGGACCGCAAGGTCACGCCGCCGCCCCGGGCCCGCAACGACCAGTCGATTGAGGCCCACATCCACCACTTCAAGATCTTCACCGAGGGCTTCAAGGTCCCGCCCGGGGAAACGTACGTCGCCGTCGAGAACCCCCGGGGGGAGCTCGGCTGCTACCTCGTGTCGGACGGGTCGGGTCGGCCCTACCGGATGCACATCCGGGGCGCCTCCTTCTACAACCTCCAGATGCTGTCGACGATGGTCCAGGGCGGGCTGGTGGCCGACGGAATCGCCATCATCTCCAGCATCGACCCGATCATGGGGGACGTGGACCGGTGATCCCCGGACCTGAGATTCCTGGAGCAGCGGAGATCCTGGCGCGCTACCCGGTGAAGCGCTCGGCGCTGATGCCGCTCCTCCACGCGGTGCAGGAGCGCGACGGGTACGTGACCGAGGCGGGCATGGAGGAGGTGGCCGGACACATCGGCCTCACATCCGCCGAGGTGTTCGGCGTCTGCTCGTTCTACTCCATGTTCAAGCGGACGCCGCAGGGGAAGCTGCTGGTGTCGGTGTGCACGTCGGTGTCGTGCATGGTCAACGGCGGCGAGGAGCTCTACGCCGCGCTGCGGGACCGCTACGCCGACGACCCCGAGGTCACCGTGGAAGAGGTCGAGTGCCTGGCCGCCGACGACGGCGCGCCGGTCATGCAGGTCAACTACGAATTCCACGACCGGATGACGCCGGAGTCGGCGACAAGGATCGTCGAGGACTACAAGGCCGGCCGGCTGACAGCCCGCAGCCTGTCCGGTACGAACCAGAGCGGCGGGAACGCGTGACCGCCACCGAGACCCGGATCGTCACCAAGCGGCTCCGCGAGCGGCCCGACGACTCCTGGACGCTGGCCGCCGTCAGGCAGACCGGCGGCTACGACGCCCTCCGCAAGGCGCTCTCCATGGAGCCGGCGGCCATCGCCGAGGAGGTCAAGGCGTCGGGGCTGCGGGGCCGGGGTGGCGCCGGTTTCCCCACCGCCACCAAGTGGTCGTTCCTCCCCGCCGGCGTCGAACCCCGCTACCTGGTGGTGAACAGCGACGAGGCCGAGCCGTCGACGTTCAAGGACCGGATGCTGATCGAGCGCGACCCCCACCAGCTGGTGGAGGGCATCGCCATCGCCAGCTTCGCCCTGAACGTCCACCACGCCTTCGTCTATGTCCGGGGCGAGTTCGCCCTCGGGGCCGAGCGGCTCTCGAGGGCGGTGGCCGAGGCCCGGGCCGAGGGGCTGATCGGCCCGGACATGTGCAGTTCCGGCTTCGGCCTCGACATCACCATCCACCGCGGAGCGGGCGCCTACATCTGCGGCGAGGAGACGGCGCTGCTCAACAGCCTGGAGGGCGACCGGGGAATGCCCCGCATCCGGCCGCCGTTCCCGGCCATCGCCGGCCTCTACGCCAAGCCGACGGTGGTCAACAACGTCGAGACGATCTCCACGCTGCCGGGGATCATCACGATGGGCGGCGAGGCTTACGGCGCTCTCGGGGTCGAACGGTCGCGGGGGAGCCGGATCTTCTCGCTGTCGGGCAACGTCAACCGGCCGGGAAACTACGAACTGGAGCTCGGCCTCACGTTCCGCCAGCTCATCGACGACTTCGGCGGCGGCCTCAAGGGCCCGGGGCCGGTCAAGTTCTTCATTCCCGGGGGGGCCTCGTCGCAGTGGCTCACCGACGAGCATCTCGACGTCCCCCTCGACATGGACCTCGTCACCCAGAAGTACGGCGTCATGCTCGGCTCCGGAGCGGTGATGATCTACAACCAGGACGTCTGCCCGGTGCGGATCGCCCTGCGGCTGGCCAAGTTCTTCGCCCACGAGAGCTGCGGCAAGTGCACCCCCTGCCGGGAGGGCACGGGCTGGATCCAGAAGGTCCTCTACCGGATCGAGCACGGCGAGGGCCGCGACACCGACCTCGACCTGCTGCTCGATGTCGGCGACAACATCTCGCCCGGGCTGAACGCCCCCTTCACTCAGACGACGATCTGCCCGCTCGGCCCGTCGGCCGTCTCCGCCGTGGTGAGCCTCAACAAGTTCTTCCGCGACGAGGTCCTGGCCCACGTGAAGGAGGGGCGATGCCAGGCCGCGTGACGGTGACGATCGATGGCGTCGAGATGGAGGCCGAGGGCGGCGACCTCGTCATCAAGGTCGCCCAGGACCACGGCATCTACATCCCGCGCTTCTGCTGGCACGAGCGGATGAAGCCGGTCGGGATGTGCCGCATGTGCCTGGTCGAGATCGAGGGTCAGCGGGGGCTGCCGCCGGCCTGCACCGCCACCGTCACCGACGGGATGGTGGTCCACACCCAGACGCCGGGGGTGAAGAAGGCCCAGGAGGGCGTGCTCGAGTTCCTGCTGATCAACCACCCGCTCGACTGCCCGGTCTGCGACCGGGGCGGCGAGTGCCCGCTGCAGGACCTGACCTTCGGCTTCGGGCCGGGGGAGAGCCGCTTCGTGGAGGAGAAGCGGCACTTCGCCAAGCCGCTTCCGATCTCCGACCTCGTGCTGCTCGACCGGGAGCGCTGCATCCTCTGTGCCCGCTGCACCCGCTTCGCCGACGAGGTGGCCGGCGACCCGCTGATCCAGTTCGTCGAGCGGGGGGCCGAGATGCAGGTCCTGACGTTCCCCACCGAGCCGTTCACGTCGTACTTCTCGGGGAACACGGTGCAGATCTGCCCCGTGGGAGCGCTGCTGGCCTCGCCCTACCGGTTCCGGGCCCGGCCCTGGGACCTGTCGTCGGTGGAGTCGTCGTGCCAGCTCTGCGCCGTCGGCTGCCGGGTGGCGCTGCAGTCCTCCGCCGACCGGCTGGTCCGTTCCCTCGGCGTCGACTCCGAGCCGGTCAACCACGGCTGGCTGTGCGACAAGGGTAGGTTCGCCTTCGACTTCATCCACCACCCGGACCGCATCACGGAACCGCAGGTCCAGGGAGTCGACGGGCTGCGCGCCGAAGCCACCTGGCCCGAGGCGCTCGACGCCGCCGCCGCCGGCCTGGCCGGGGCGCTCGACCGGGGCGGCCCGTCGGCGGTGGCGCTGATCGGCGGCGCCCGGGGCACCAACGAGGACGCCTACGCCTGGGCCCGCTTCGCCAAGGGAGTGCTCAAGACCGACAACGTCGACTGCCAGGTCGGCGACGGGCTGCCGGCCGACGTGGTGAACGGCCTGCCCCGGGCCCGGCTGGCGGACTGCGACACCGCCCGGGCGATCGTGCTCCTCGGGCCGGACCTGAAGGAGGAGCTGCCGGTCGCCTACCTGCGGGTCAAGCGGGCTGCCGTCGACCTCAAGGTGCCGCTGATCGAGGTCTCGCCGGTACCGACCGGGCTCACCCGCTACGCCCGGTCGGCGGCCGACGTGCCGGCGGCGTTGGCCCTCATCCCGTCCAGCTCCGGCGAAGGTTCCGGCGGCGGCGGTGGCGAGGCCGACCAGCGCCCGGTGGTCGTCGTGCTCGGGCGGCCCTCGCCCGCCGAGCCGGCCGACACCACCGTGGCGGCGGCGGCGGCGCTGCAGGCCGTGCCCGGCGTCCGCTTCCTCTCCGCCCTGCGGCGGGGCAACGTCCACGGCGGGCTCGACCTCGGCCTGGCACCGGGCTTCCTCCCCGGACGGGTCACGCTCGACGCCGGCCGGGAATGGTTCTCCTCGGCCTGGGGCGGGGCCCCCGCCGGGCACGGCCTCGACACGGCCGGCATCCTGGCCGCCGCCGCCGACGGGCGCCTCAGTGCGCTGATCCTCCTCGGCGCCGACCCGCTGGCCGACTTCCCCGACCGCGACCTCGCCCGCCGGGCGCTGGCCGCGGTGCCGTTCGTGGTGGCGGTCGACGCTTTCCCGACGGCCAGCACCGGCGCCGCCCACGTGTTCCTGCCGGTGGCCCTGGCCGGCGAGAAGCGGGGGACGACGACGAACTTCGAGGGCCGGCTCCTCCGCCTGGCCCGCAAGGTGACACCCCCTGGCACGGCCATGGAGGACTGGCGCGTGGCCGTGGAGCTGGCGCTGCGCCTCGGGACGGACTTCGACCTCGAGGCCGTCGACGAGGTCACCGACGAGATCGCCCGGCTGGCGCCGGCGCATCAGGGTGCCGACGCCGCCCTGCTGCGGAGCGCGGTCGACGGCGCCGTGATCCCGCTGGGCGAGTCGGAGGAGCCCGTGCTCGGCGGCCCGGCCCACGCGATCAGCCCGGCCGCCGACAGCGATCCGGGCGTCGTCGGCGGGCCGATCGAGAGCCTGGTCGTCATGCGGGGCTCCTCGTCGGCCTACGGCACGGCGCCGGCGGCGGCCAGCACGGTCACGCTGACGCCGCCGTCCCGGTCCGGGGCCCACCCCGGCCAGGGCCTCTCGCCGCCGCCCGTCCACCGGTGGGACGACGGCGGGTCCGGTCCGTCGGCCGGGCCGGCCGGCGCCGGTCTGCTCACCGCCGGCGGGTTCCGGCTGTGGGCGACCCGCAAGCTCTACGACCCCGGTGTGGTCGTCACCCATTCGGCCGCGGTGGCGGGACTGGCCGTCGCCCCGGTCGTCCGGCTCCATCCCGACGAACTGGCCCGGCTGGGTATCGGCGCCGACGCCTCGGTCCGGGTCACGTCGCCCCGCGGTTCGGTGACGCTGCCGGTCGTCGCCGACGGCGCCGTGCCGGCCGGGGTGGCGTGGATCCCGTCCAGTGCGGCGGCCGATCTCATCGACGCCGCGGCGGTGACCGCGGTGAACGTGGAGGCCGCCGGTGGGTGATCCTCTCTTCAGCAATGGCGTCGACCTCACGGTGGTATTGATCGTCATCGGCAAGACGCTGTTCGTCTTTGCCCTCCTGCTGGTGACCGTGCTGATCACCATCTGGCTGGAGCGCAAGGTCGTGGCCGATATGCAGAACCGCATCGGCCCCAACCGGGCCGGGCCGTTCGGGATCCTCCAATCACTGGCCGACGGCATCAAGCTGTTCTTCAAGGAGCAGTCGATCCCCGACTCCGCCGACCGGCCCGTCTTCCGCCTGGCGCCCTACATGTCGGTGCTGCCGGCCTTCCTGGCGTTCTCGGTCGTGCCGCTGTCGGGTTCGTTCTCCATCGCCGGGCACAACACGATCCTGCAGTTGGCCGACCCGCAGATCGGCGTGTTGTTCGTGCTGGCCATGTCGGGCATCGGCGTCTACGGCGTCCTGCTGGCCGGCTGGTCGTCGGGGTCGAAGTACCCGCTGCTCGGCTCGGTACGGGCCTCGGCCCAGATGGTCAGCTACGAGGCGGTGCTGGGCCTCGGGATCATCGGCGCCGTCCTCCAGGCCGGAACGTTGTCGACCCGTCAGATCGTCACCCTGCAGGGCTATCCGGGCTCCAACCCGCTCGACTGGTTCTTCCTGCCGGCCTTCGTCTCCTTCGGCCTGTTCTGCGTGGCGGCGGTGGCCGAAACCAACCGGGCGCCGTTCGACCTCGTCGAGGCGGAGCAGGAGCTCGTCGGGGGGTTCCATACCGAGTACACCGGCATCCGCTTCGCCATCTTCTTCCTGGCCGAGTACATGAACATGGCCACCCAGTCGGCCATCGCCGTGACGCTGTTCCTCGGCGGGCCGGCCGGACCCGTCCCCCCCGGCGTGCCGAAGGTGATCGGCGGCCTGTTCTGGTTCCTGTTCAAGATCACGCTGTTCCTGCTGGGCTACATCTGGCTGCGGGCAGCGCTGCCCCGCCTGCGCTACGACCAGCTGATGGACCTGGCCTGGAAGGCGGGGATCCCCCTCGGCCTGCTGTGGCTGGCGGTGTCGGCTACCTATCGCATCGCCCAGGACAAGAACTGGCCGGTCTGGGTCTACCTCGCCGCTCCGTTGGGCGCCTTCGCCGTTTACGGCGTCCTGTACTTCTCGATGCCGAACCGGCCGGGGGCCGGCGGGCCGGGCGTCGAGGTCTTCCCCGACCGGTCGGGACGCACTTCGGCAGTCGAGGAGGTGGCCGGTGAGTAGGTGGGGCGGCTTTGCCGTCACGCTGCGCCAGGCGCTGTTCGGGCCCCGGGTCACCACCGAGTATCCGGAGGCCAAGCGGCCGAAGCCGACCCGCTTCCACGGCCGGCACATCCTCAACCGCTACGAGGACGGGATGGAGAAGTGCATCGGCTGCGAACTGTGCGCCGGTGTCTGCCCCGCCCAGTGCATCTACGTCCGGGGCGCCGACAACCCGCCCGACGCGCCGGTGTCGCCGGGCGAGCGCTACGGGTTCGTCTACGAGATCAACTATCTGCGCTGCATCCACTGCGACCTGTGCGTCGAAGCCTGCCCCACGGAGGCGATCACCGAGTCCAAGCTCTTCGAGTTCTCCTTCACCAACCGCTCCGACGCCATCTACACCAAGAACGAGCTGGTGGTGAACGACGACGGCACGCCGAAGAAGCTCCCGTGGGAGGACTGGCGCGAGGGC
>JAICYE010000338.1 GCA_025934385.1 Acidimicrobiia bacterium
CCGAGGTCGCCGCCCGGGGGGCCAAGGCCGCCGCCGCCTGCCGGCGGCACGGGATCCCGACGGTCCTGACCTCGGCGACCGAGCGGGGGATCGACCTCGCCCGGCTCGTGGTCGCCCGGGCCCGGGCGGGAGACCATGTGGCGCTGTTGGCCGACGGGAGTGGCTCACCGGCCATTCGGGCCGAGCTGACGGCCGCCGGCCTGGCCGTCGAGGTCGTCGCCCCCTACCGGTGGACGGTTCCGGCAGCGGCCGGGGCGGGGGCCGGCGGCTGTGTCCCGGCCGGGGATCTCCTGCGGCGGTTGTGCGCCGGCGAGATCGACGCCATGGCCTTCACCAGCCCGCCGGCGGTGGACGGGCTGTTCGCGGTGGCCGCCGCCCTCGGACTGGAGCCCGCCGTGCAGGCGGCTCTGGCCGGAAACGGCGGCGGACGGCGGATCCTCGTGGCGGCCATCGGCCCGGCGACGGCGGAAGCGCTGGAGGACCGCGGGATTGGCGTGGGGATCTGCCCCCTCCAGCCCCGCCTGGCGGCGCTGGCCGGTGCGCTGGCGGCCGCGCCGCTCGGGTTCTCCTCGTTCGGCGGCCCGGAACGCCTGCTGCTCGACGCCGGCACACGGACGGTGACGGGCCCGGCCGGAGCCGCGGAGCTGAGCGACCTCCAGTTCGCCCTGGTGGCGTCTCTGGCCCGCCGGCCCGGGATGACCTGTCCCACCGGCGTGCTGCTGCGCGAGGTGTGGGGTGTCGGCGCCTCGTCGGGAGGGGCCGGCCGCCGCCGGCTCGAGGTCCTCGCCTCCCGGCTGCGCAGCCGGCTGGTGGCGATCGACGTCAACCTGGTGACCGTTCCCAAGCGCGGCTACCGCCTGGAGTTCGGGCCGCCGCCCGTTTCGGTCGCGGTGCCGCCGGTCGACTAAGCTACCGCGCGGTAACCTTGACCAGGAGGACTGCGCAATGGCCGACATCGGGAGCCGCGAAGATCTTGCCGCCATGATCGAGGGCAAGTCCGACGACGACATCAACGCCGGGGTGGCCGAGCGGGGCACCGACCAGGTTCTCGGCCAGATCTTCGACCACATGGCCAAGGAGGCCTTCCGCCCCGACCGGGCGGGGAACCAGAGCGCCGTCGTCGGCTGGGACATCACCGCTCCCGACGGCACCCACAGCTACCAGCTGAAGGTCGCCGATGGGACGTGCACCGTCCTCCCCGGCAACGCCGAGTCGGCCCGGGTCACGCTGGGCATGGCCCTGCCCGACTTCCTCCGCTTCGTCACCGGCCAGCTCGACGGGATGCAGGCCTTCATGACCGGCAAGCTGAAGCTCTCCGGCGACATGATGTTCGCCCAAAGTATGCAAGCTTGGTTTGCTCAGTGAGGCCCTACGGCGCAACCGTCCTGAGGACTTCGAAGCTGGTGGGGTAACCGGCGGCGGCCAGGTCCGCCGGGGTCCCGGCCAAGGCCCGAACGGGACGAGGTGCCCCGACGACGCCAGAAGGCCAAGATGATTGCTGCGCGAGACCGTCGCTTGTGGTGCGGCAGTTTACGCTGCATACTATGCGGCATGAAGCAGCTCGACCGGCGCACCGTGAACTTCGCTCCCGGCGAGGCGTCGTTTCTCGATGTCTACAAAGAGCCTGGAACGCCCGAGCATCTCGCTCTTCACAGTCTCGTCCCAGATGTCAGCACTGATTCTGACAGCAGCATCATCAAGGCCCTCGTCCGTTTCGCCCATTCGCAGATCCACGAAGAGGCGATGCGTCTCGCCTATGACCATGCGGTTGACGCCGGAGAGTTCGACGCCGAGGACCGTGCCGCTATGCGCCGCAGCCGCAAGACGGTGGGTTCCATCGCCGCTGAGTCCAGGTGACGTCACGTGACCCGGTCTACAACCGGGGCAGCGTGTGGCAGTACGACTTCGAGGAAGGCGTCGCCCCGAAGCCGGCGGTGATCGTTTCCAACAATGGTCGCAACCACAGCCGATGGCCGGTGGTCCACGTCGTCCGGATCACCACCGCTCCGAAAGACCCCCGGCCGACCATTGTCGCCCTCCCCGGAGGGGAGTGTGCCAAGGGGAGCATCCTGTGTGACGACCTCTACCCGGTCTACAAGGAGGACCTCGGGAAGCAGCTGGGAGCGCTCAGCCCCGGGGTCATGAGGCAGGTCGACAACGGCCTGCGAATCATGCTCAGCCTCACCTGACATCGACCGCCGGAGGTCGCCTTCGGCTGATGCGCATCGCCTCGCCAGATCCCATGGATCTCGTCTTGACCAGGCCCTCGATGACCAGTGGGCGGTCAGGCCGCCCGGTAGGCGCCCGGGCCGGTGAACACCCCCCGGCGCCACCGGGACGGCGTGAGGACCAGCGCCCGGGGATAGTCCTCGAACATCCAGCGGGCGAAGTTGCGGCGGGTCCAGGGGGTGAGCCCGGCGGCTCGAACGGCCGCCCGGGCGCCGGCCTGCGATCGCAGCACGGCGCCGAGGGCGGCGGCGAAGCGGAGATCGGCGGCCAGGTGGTGGTGGACCGCCGCCCGGTATCCCCGGCCGACGGCCTCGGGGTCGTCGCCAGCGGCGGCCACCGCCTCGGCGGCGAGGATTCCGGTGACGAGCGCCTGGGCGATCCCTTCACCGGTCATCGGGTCGGTGGCCCCGGCGGCGTCGCCGGCGAAGATCACCCGGCCGGAAGACAACGGGGCGCGGCGGATATCGGCCGGGATCGGCCAGGCCCGGTGATGGCCCTCCGGTTCGGCGGCATCGAGCAGGGACCGCAGCGCCGGCCGCTCCAGGAGGTCGCGCCACTGGGCGGCCATCGGGCGGACGGAGACGCCGGCCCGGCGGGGGAGCCCGAATCCGACGTTGGCCCGCCCACCGGGGAGGGGAAACACCCAGGCGTATCCCGGCAGGAGGTCGGGCTCGAACAGCACCCAAAGCCGCCGGTCGGGGACGCCGGTGAAGTACTGGCGAAAGGCGTGCCACTCGCCGAGGTGCGGCCCGGCGGCCCCTCCGTCGGTCAGGCGCCGGACCGTCGAGTACATGCCGTCGGCCGCCACCACGTACCGGGCCCTGACCGTGTCACCGCCCACGACCGCCTCGATCCCGCCCGCTCCCGGCCGGAGCGACTCGAGTGGGGCACCCTGGCGGATCTCCACCCCCCGGCGGACGGCGACGTCGAGCAGCGCGGCGTCGAGCGCCGCCCGGGGGGTGACCGCGACGAAGCACCCGTCGGCCGGCAGCGGCAGCTCGACGACCCGCCCGCTCGGCGACCGCAGCGCCGCCCCGGCCACCGGCTGCCACCCGCCGACCGTCGCCGGGTCGAGGCCGAGCCGTTCGAGGAGGCGCAGCGCCGATGTCGTGAGCCCGTCGCCGCAGGTCTTGTCGCGGGGGAACGTCGCCTTGTCGCACAGCACGACCGACAGCCCGGCGGCCGTGCCGCGGATGCCGGCCGCCGCCCCGGCCGGCCCGCCGCCGACCACCAGCAGATCGCAGGTCGCCCCCACGAGACCGGACGGTATCGGCGGGGGGCGCCGGCGGCTCAGCCGGACGGCGGCGCCATCGAGTGCCACCTCCTCCCGTCGACGAGGACGACATCGCGCAGCGGCACGCCACGGGCGGCGTGCGCCAGTCGCAAGAGCTCGAAGACGTGATC
>JAICYE010000545.1 GCA_025934385.1 Acidimicrobiia bacterium
ATAGCGGAGCTGCGTCGCCCACACCGGGGCGTCCACCTCCACCAGCAGGACGCCGTCGTGGAGCCGGCGGGGCCGCACGTGGGCCGCCACCGCCTCGCCCACCGCCGCCGGCCAGGCGGCCATCACGGCGGCGACGTCGTCGGGGTCGTCGAGGTGGAGTTCGGCCGCCACCTCGGAGAGCGCCTCGCCCACCCGCCGCACCGGCCGGCCGCCGGCTGGCACCCAGCTCCGCTCCTGGAACTCCCAGCCCCGCTCCGGCGTCATGGACGCGATTCGAGACGGCCGGCGGCGACCCACACGACCCGCTCCGCCGGCAGGGCCGCGGGCAGCGCCCCCGCCGTGGTCACCAGCGCCTGGGCGATCGGCAGATGGCCAACCAGATTGGCCGCCCGGGTCTCGTCGAGCTCGGAGAAGACGTCGTCGAGCAGGAGGACGGGCGGTTCCCCGACGACGTCGCTGACCACCACGTGCCCGGCCAGCCGCACCGCCAGGGCCAGCGACCGCTGCTCGCCCTGCGACGCGAACCGGCGGGCGTCGAGCCCGTCGATCGACAGCCGCCAGTCGTCGCGGTGGGGCCCGACCAGCGTCAAGCGCCGGTCGAGGTCGGCGGCGCGGGACCGGGCCACCGCTTCGGCCAGCAACGGCGCCACATCGTCGAGGCGGGTCTCGTCGAGGACGGCGTCGCCGGCCCAGCCCGCCTCGTAGGCGCCGCCCACGTCGGCCGGCGCCCCGGCCACGTCGCCGTAGGCCTTGCCCAGCGGGGCGGCGAGGCGCTCCAGGAGCTTGAGCCGACCCCGGACCAGCTCCGCCCCGGCCCGGACCAGCTGCTCGTCCCACACGTCGAGGGTGGCCGGGTCGTCAGCCCGCGACCACGTCCGCAGCCAGGCGTTGCGGTGCTTGAGCACGCGGTCGTAGTCGGCCCGGGCGGCGTCGTAGCGCGGCGACAGCGCCACCAGCAGTTCATCGAGCTCGGCCCGCCGCTCAGCCGGCCCGGCCTTCACCAGCCGGAGATCGTCGGGGGCGAACACCGTGACCCGCAGGGTGCCGAGCAGGTCCCGGGCCCGGGGAAGCGGCTTGCGATTCAACAGCACCCGGTTGCGTCCGGCCGCGGCGATCTCGGCCTCGATGAGGTCCGGCCGCACGTCGGGGCCGCGGTTGGCCGGCACGATCTCGGCCCGGACGATGGCCTTCTCGCATCCCACCCGGACCAGCGCCGAGTCGGGCGCACCCCGGAACGACGACATCCGGGCCAGCCACCCCACCGCCTCCAGCACCGTCGTCTTCCCCTGGGCATTGCCGCCGGCGAAGACGGTGATCCCGGGGCCGACCTCGACCTCGGACGCCTCGTGGCCTCGGAAGTCGGTCAGCCAGAGGTGGGCCAGCTGCACTTGGGGGATTCACCTGCCGCCTCGTGCCGCTACGAGACGCGGACGGGCATCAGCAGGTAAAGGAAGTCGCCCCCGTCGGCGGACCGCACGATGGCCGGCTTCGACGTGTCGAGCGTCTCCACCGAGACCTCCTCGGAGGCGATGGCGCCGAGGCCGTCGAGCAGGAACTCGGGGTTGAAGGCGATCGTCGTCTCGCTGCCCTCGTACTTGGCGTCGAGCGTCTCGGTGGCCTGGCCGACGTCGTGGACGATCGTCTGCAATTCGAGGCCCGACGTGCTCATCATCAGCCGGATCGGGGCGTTGTCCCGGTCGCGGCCGATGAGCCGCACCCGCTTGACCGCCTCGATGAACGCCTCCCGGGCCACGACCAGCCGGTTGGGATACCCGCTCGGGATCAGCTGCTGGTAGTTCGGGAACTGGCCCTCGATCAGCCGGGTGCTGACCCGGGCCCGCCCCGTATCGAAGCAGGCGTCGCGGTCGGAGAACGACAATTCGACGGTGTTTTCCGTTCCCGGGGCGGTCGACGAACCGGGCTTCTCTCCGGAGCCGAGCAGCCGTTGCA
>JAICYE010000375.1 GCA_025934385.1 Acidimicrobiia bacterium
GAGGAGCCCGACGCGCTCGACGACGTCGCTCAGCCGGCGGAACGGCGGCACTGACAGCAGCCGGGGCCAGACCAACCACAGTTTCGCCAGCAGCACCGGGACCGAGGCGATGCCGGCGGCGACGTGGACGCCCTGCGTGATGTGGTACAGCCCGGCCGGCCGGGCGGGGACCGGGAACCACCGCAGCGGGTGCTGGTGGGCGTGGGAGAACAGCCCGGTGAGGAAGCACGTCGTGAACAGCACGCCGAGGGCGGCGCCGAGCCAGGCGGCCAGCCGCTCGTCCCGCAGCGGAGTGCGGTAGCGGCGTTGACGGAGCGGCCCGTCGGGGTCGGTACCGAAGGCGGCGGCGGACCGGGCGCCGCCGGTCACCAATCTCCGCAATGGCGACCATCGCGGCCGGCGGTCAGGCGATGGCACGGGTGTCGAGGGTGTCGGGGCCCGTCACGAGATGGGCGAACCAGCGTTGCTCGTTTCGGGCGTGGACGAGGTCGGCCACGAGGAGCCCGGCCGGGCCGGTGATGCCGGGCAGGGCGTCGGTGCCCACCACCGCCCAGGGGAACCAGGGCCCGCAGGTGCCGCCGCGTTCGAGGCGGGCGCGGTGCTGCGCCAGACCGGCGCCGGGCGCCTCGACCTCGGCGATCACCGTGCCGCCGGGCGCCAGCAGCGAACGGCAGCGCTGCAGCAGGCGGACGGGGTCGCCGCCGATGCCGACGTTGCCGTCGACGAGCAGCACGGTGCGCCACCGGCCCTGCCCGGGAACGGTGTCGAACACCGAACGCTGCAGCACGGCGGCCCCCCGGCGGCGGGCGATCTCCACGGCCCCGGGAGCGGGGTCGATGCCCAGCGCCACGGTGCCCCGCCGGGCCAGTCCGACGACGAGGCGGCCCGGCCCGCAGCCGACGTCGAGGACCGGCCCGGCGACGCTGGCGAGCAGGTCGCGCTCCGCCGGCGTCGCCTCGTCGTGCCAGCGGTGCGGGTCGAGCGGGAGCGTGCGGCCGGTGTCGCTGCGGAGAACGAGAGCTGTCATGAGCCGACGTTCCGGGAAGTCATGAGGCGACGCTCCGGGCGCCCAGGAACTCGACGGCCAGGCGCGCCGTTCGGGTGGCGGGAGCGGCGGCGGCCATGGCCAGCAGGTCGGCGGCGGTGTCGATGTCGCGCCGGACGGGCCCGGCCACGACGTCGTAGCCCAGCCGGCGGAGGCGGCGTTCCTGGGCGACGCCGGTCCAGGGCGTGCTCATCGGCACGCCGGTGAAGACGGCGGCGGGATCGGGGGAGCGGCCGGGATTGACGCGGCCGGGAGCGGCGCCGCAACCGGGAAAGCCGATGGCCCACCATCCGCCGTCCTCGGCCGGGGCGAGCACCGCCCGCCGTTGCTTCGACGCTGCGCCGTCGACCACCGCCAGCAGGCCGTGCAGCTCGGCGGCGGTCACCTGCGGGGTGTCCATGCCGATCTGGACCCCGGGGCCGCCGGCGCGGAACAACGCCTCCCCCCAGGCGTTGGCCAGCCGTTCGTCGAGGCCGCCGCCCCGCTGAGGAATGACCTCGAAGCCGGCCGGGAGCCAGGGCCCGGGCGCACCGTCCAGGGCGATGATGCGGCGATCGGCGTGACAGGCGGCGACGGCGGCGAGCGTGTCGGCCAGCGCCGCGGCGGCGACAGCGGCGGCTTCGTCGAACGACAGCGGCGGGCAGAGACGGGTCTTCACCCGGCCGGGGACCGGCGCCTTGGCCACCACGAGGACGAAGGCCCCCGCCGTCCCTGCGCCGATCATCCCTGCGCCGGTCATCGCAGCACCCGCCGCATGTCGCCGATGGCCCGGGCCGTGCCCCGGACGGTGCCGGTGACCTTGGACCGCCCGGTGCGGCGGCGGTAGGCGACGGGCACCTCGGCCAGCCGCCAGCCGGCGTCGGCCGCCCGCAGCACCATCTCCAGCGGCCAGCCGAAGCGGCGGTCGGCGATGCCGAGGGCCCGCAGCGGGTCGGCCCGGCCGGCCCGCATCGGGCCGAGGTCCGACCACGGCTGGCCGGTGCGGCGCCGCAGCTCCCGGGCCAGGACGGCGTTGCCGAGGCGGGCGTGGGCCGGCCAGGCCCGGCGCTCCACCGGCCGGCGGGCGCCGAGCACCAGATCGGCGTCGCCGCCGAGGACGGGCGCCGCCACCGCCGGCAGGTCGGCGGGGTCGAGGGAGCCGTCGCCGTCCATGAAGCAGACGACGCCGTCGGCCGGGGCGGCGGCGACGAGGCCGGCGAAGCAGGCGGAGCCGAAGCCCCGCACCGGTTCGGACACGACCAGCGCGCCGCCGGCGGCGGCGATCGCCGCCGATCCGTCGGTCGAACCGTTGTCGACGACGATCGGGCGGAAACCGGCCGGCATGGCCGCCAGCAGCGCCGCCAGGGCGGCCGCCTCGTCGAGCACGGGGATGATGACATCGGGCACGGATCCGGTTGTAACCGGGAAGCGCTTACGGCCATCTGCCGAAGTCCTCACAATTCCGTGAACTCCGCCGCCGGGAGGCCACCGGTCCCCGGCTGGCTGGCGATGATGGACGCCATGGTGGATGCTCCGAGCATGACCGCCCGGGTCCTCATCATCGAGGACGACCCCAACGTGGCCGACGTCGTGACCCGCTACCTCGAGCGGGAGGGCTACGCCGTCGAGAGCGTGGCCGACGGCGCCGCCGGCCTGCGGCGGGCCCTCGACGATCCGCCCGATCTCGTCGTCCTCGACCTGATGCTGCCGTCGCTGGGCGGGCTGGAAGTGTGCCGGCGGCTGCGGGCGGCGGCGCCCGTCCCCGTCATCATGCTGACCGCCCGGGGGGAGGAGGCCGACCGCATCACCGGCCTCGAGCTCGGCGCCGACGACTATGTGGCCAAACCGTTCTCGCCCCGGGAGCTGACCGCCCGGGTGAAGGCGGTGCTGCGCCGGGCCACCGGCCCGCTCGACAGCGCCGCCGAGCCGACCGTGCTGCGGGCCGGCGAGCTCGAACTCGACCTGGTCGTCCACGAGGCCCGCCTGGCCGGCGAGCTCGTCGCCCGGACCGTCAAGGAGTTCGACCTGCTGGCCCACCTCATGCGCCATCCCCGCCGGGCCTTCCGGCGGGAGGAGCTCCTGGAGCAGGTGTGGGGCTTCGCCTACGGTGACACCTCGACCGTCACCGTCCACGTGCGCCGGCTCCGGGAGAAGATCGAGCCCGATCCGTCCGCTCCCCGCTACGTCTGCACGGTGTGGGGCGTCGGCTACCGGTTCGAGCCGTGAGCCGCCATCTTCCCGAACAAGGACGGCAGCTCGTCGTGCCGGCGGCGATCGGGCTGGCCGGGCTGGCCAC
>JAICYE010000052.1 GCA_025934385.1 Acidimicrobiia bacterium
GCCGGTACCTCGAGCGTGGCCGACAGGTCGACGAGGCTCACGTCGGGGATCGGGACCCGAACGGCGATCCCGACGATGCGCCCGGCCAGCTCCGGCATCACCCGGTCGATGGCCCGGGCGGCGCCGGTCTTCGTCGGGGTCATGTTGAGCGTGGCCGCCCGGGCCCGGCGCAGGTCGCCATTGGTGCCGTCGAGGAGTTCCTGGTCGCGGGTGAAGGCGTGGATCGTCGTCATGAGCCCGCCGGAGACGCCGAACCCCTCGTGCAGCACCGACAGCACCGGAGCCAGGCAGTTGGTGGTGCAGGAGGCGGCCGACACGACGTGGTGGCGGTCGGCGTCGTAGTCGCCGTCGTTCACCCCGACCACGACGGTGAGGTCCTCGTAGCGGGCCGGGGCGGTGATCAGTACCTTGCGAGCGCCGGCCCGGAGGTGGGCGACGGCCTCGTCGCGGTGGGTGAAGCGCCCGGTGGCCTCGACGACGACGTCGACGTCGTAGGCGTGCCAGGGGCAGAGCAGCGGGTCGGCCTGGGCGGTGATCCGCATGGGGTGCCCGTCGATCACGAGGTGGTCGTCGTCGTGGTCCACGGTCCCGGGGAAGCGGCCGAACACCGAGTCGTACTTGAACAGGTGGGCGCACAGCTCGGGCCGGGCCCGCACCGAGTTGACCGCCACCACCTCGATGTCGGGGGCGGAGCGGGCGATCTGGCGCACGACCTGGCGGCCGATCCGCCCGAACCCGTTCACGGCGAGGCGGATCCTGGTTCCGTCCATGGCGGCGATGGTCGCCCCGCCGCCGGCGGCTGTCCTCCCCCCTAGGCGGGATTGAAGGCGGCGTCGGCCGGCGCCGCCTCCTTGAAGACCCGGGGGTAGGCCTGCCGGAAGTCGGCCATGATCTCCTCGAACGGGAGCTCCTCGTACGTGCCCCGGTAGCGCACGTACTCCATGTGGGCCCGCCCGTCGGCGGTGAAGGGGTGGAACAGGGCGTCGTGCTCGCCGTCGAACTCCAGGGCCAGGACGCCGAACCGCTCGCACAGCTCCACGTTGAAGGCCGGGGTGACCTTGACCCACTGGTCGTCGAGGAGAAGCTCGGTGTAGCCGTGCCAGATGAACAGGTCGCCGCCACCCAACCGCTCCTGCAGCTTCGGGCTGGTGAGGTGGTTGCGGACGTCGGCGAACCCTACCCGGGCCGGGATCCCGGCCGCCCGGGCGGCGCCGCAGAGGAGCACCGCCTTCGGGATGCAGTAGGCCGCGCCGCTCTTCAGGACCGTGCTCGACCGGTAGGTGTCGGGGTCCTCCGACATGGAATACGGGTCGTAGCGGATCCGGTCGCGCACGGCGTAGTAGAGGGCGATCGCCTTGTCGCGCTCCGACGAGGCTCCGGCGGTCGCCTCCTCGGCGAAGGCCACGACGCCGGGGTGGTCGGCTTCCACGAAGTTCATCGGCCCAATGTAGAAGCCCACGGGACGAGAAACGGTCACGTACCCTGGACGCCCACGACCATGACCAGCAGCGAGAGCGCCTTCCCGTCCAGCCCGTCGAGCCCCGCCGCCCGGCTGCCGAGCGGCCGTCACGGCCTGACCCGGGAGGCCGTGGTGGCCTCCCAGCGCGGCCGCCTGCTCGACGCCATGGCCCAGGTGGTGGCCGAGAAGGGCTACGCCGCCGCCACCGTGGCCGACGTGGTCGAGCGGGCCGGGGTGTCGCGCCGGACGTTCTACGAGCAGTTCGCCGACAAGGAGGCGTGCTTCCTCGCGGCCTACGACATGGCCCTGGCCGTGGTCCTCGGCCGGATCCGCGAGGCCGTGGAAACGACCGTTCCCGAGCGGCTCCCGCCGCCTGTGTCGGGGGGACACCCCCCGTCCCCCCGGGCGGCCGGCTGGCGGGAGCGGGCCCGGGCCGGGGTCGAGGCCTTCCTGGCGCTGCTGGCCTCCGAGCCGGCCTTCGCCCGGGCGCTGCAGGTGGAGATCCTCACCGCCGGTCCGGCGGCGCTGGAGCGCCGGGCGGGGATGCTCGTGTTGTTCGCCGGCGTCTGGCGCAACGTCCACGAGGCGGCCCGGGTCGAGGAGCCGGCACTGCCGCCATTGCCCGACGACGTCTTCACCGTGCTCACCGCCGGGCTCGAGGAGCTGGTGCGGGACTGCGTCCGCACCCGGGGGACCGAGGCGCTGGCCGACCTGGCCGAGCCGATCCTGCGGACGGTCTTCGCCGTGTTCGGCGCCGGCCCGCCCGGCTGAGGACCGTCCACCGGTCGGCGGCCGGGGGCTGGTTCAATCGGGCCCATGCGGTGCGGCCGGTGACCCACCAGGACCTCGTCTTCTTCGCCCGGGTCGGGCTGGCCTTCGTGCTCTGCTATGCCGTCGGCTTCGAACGGGCCCTGCGGGGTGCCCCGGCCGGCGACCGCACGTTCGCCCTGGTCGGCACGGCGGCGGCCGCCATCTCGGCCGTGACGGTCGGGCCCGCCCCCCAGGCCATCGGCGGCGTGGTGACCGGCGTCGGGTTCATCGGCGCCGGCCTCGTGCTCCGGGGCGACCACGGCATGATCCGGGGCGTGACCTCGGCGGCGGCCATCTTCGCCGCCACCGGCGTCGGCGTGGTGGCCGGCACCGGCCACGGCTGGCTGGCGCTGTTCGTCACCCTGCTCGCCGTCCTCGACCTGGAACTGCGCTACGTGCCCATCCTCAAGCGGCTCGACGCCCACCGCTATGCCGACGGCATGGCCGACGACCCCGACGACGATTCCTGGGATGGCCCGCCGGGCTGACGGGTAGAGCTGCGGGTGATGGCCGGAACGACCCTCACCCGCCCGCCCGAGACCGCCCATCTGCTCAACACGCTGAGCCAGGTGGGGCCGAGGGGGTTGACGTCGTGCCCCGGCTGGTCGGCCCACCACATCGCCGCCCACATCGCCGGCAACCACGAGGAGGCCCGCCGCCACGTCGAGGCGTACCACGCCGGCCGGCCGCTCCAGGACACCCGGAGCTTCGAGGAGCGGGAGGCGCCGCTGCTGCGGCTGCGCTTCGACGTCCTCCTGACCCGGATCGAGACCGAGGAGGCCGGGCTGCTGAGCGCCGTCGAGGCCGTCCTGGCCGCCGACGAGGGCGCCCGGCTGCGGTGGACGAACCGAACGGTGAAGATCACCGGCTTCCCGACCCACATGCGGAGCGAGTCGGCCGTCCACCGGTGGGACCTCGCCGGCGACGACGACGTCAGCCGGCAGCTGCTGTCGCAGCCCGACCTGCTGGCCCACGCCGTGACCTTCATCGGCAAGCCCCTGCTGTTGCGGGGCCTGGCCGGCGCCACGGCGCCGTTCTCGGGCCGGGTGCGATCGCCCGGCGCCGACGACCTGCTGGTCAGCGTGGAGCGCGACCGCGCCGCCCGACTGGAGGTCACGAAGCCGCTCGGCCCCGCCGTGCTGGAATGCGACGCCGCCGCCCGGCTGCTGCTGCTCTGGGGCCGGAAGCCCCAGCCCTTCCACCGGCTCCGGGCCGACGCCGACGACGCCACCGTCGCCCGGCTGCAGCAACTCCTCTCCGGCTACTGAGCCCGCCCGCCGGGCGGTGCGACCGGTCGCGCTGGACGGGTGTCGATGGCCGTGGATGCTGCTTCGACCGCGACCGGTCGTGGTGGTACCTGGCGAGACACGCCCAGGACGTTGACGGTCCGTCCGCCCGCCTGCGGACAACAGCAGGACGATCCTGTGGATATCTGTGACCCCTGTTGCCACGGCCCGTGGCCGCGGTAACGTTCTCGGTGAAATGCCCACGAACCGCACCCCCCCGGCGTCCTTCGTCCGCCGTACCGTCGCCGCGCTGGTGGTCCTCGTGGCCGGTGTGGCGGCGGTCAACATCAGCGGCAGCGGAGCGGATCCGCCACCGGCGCCGCCGGCCGAGCCGCCGAGCCTGCCGGCGCCCCCGGGCACGGTGCCGTCGCCCGGCGCCACGGTCGGGCGGGAGCCGCCCGGGCCGCCCGGGGCGCTCTTCGGCGCCTACGTGCAGGGCACCGGCAACGGCGCCGACGCCCAGATGGCCGCCGTCGACGCCCGGGAACACGACCTCGGCCGGCGCCTGGCCATCGACCACCACTTCTATCCGTGGGAAAAGGAGTTCCCGACCGCCCGGGAACAGGACGACCTCCAGGCCGGGCGCATCCCGATGATCTCCTGGAACGGCACGCTCAACCTCGGCATCGACCTCGGACTGCAGGACGACCTGATCAAGACCCGGGCCGACGCCGTCAAGGCCCTGCCCGGCAAGGTGATGATCCGCTGGATGTGGGAGATGGACGGGCGCCGCAAGGCCAACGACTCCGGCCACCCGGCGTTGTACGTCGCCGCCTGGCGGCACATCCACGACGTCTTCGCCGCCGAGGGTGCCACCAACGTGCAGTGGGTGTGGTGCCCCAACGCCACCGCCTTCAACGACGGCGGAACAGCGCCGAGCTTCTATCCCGGCGACGAGTACGTCGACTGGATCTGCTCCGACGGCTACAACTGGGCGCCGGGCCGGTCGGGCGACCAGTGGCGCAGCTTCGCCAGCATCTACAGCGCCTTCTACGCCTGGGGCACGGCCCACGGCAAGCCGCTGATGGTCGGCGAGTTCGGCGCCCAGGAACGCGACCCGGGCGAGAAGGCCCAGTGGCTGACCGACGCCCGGCAGGCGCTCAAGACGCAGTTCCCCGGGATCCGGGCCGTCCTCTACTTCGACGCCAAGCATGACTACGACTGGCGGGTGTCGTCGTCGCCGGAGTCGCTGGCCGCCTTCAGGGCCATGGCCAACGACCCGTGGTTCACGCCCGACCCGCATCCGCTGCTCGACGCCCCCACCGCCGCGCCGGAGGTGCCGGGCATCCCGATCCCGATCCCGCCGCTGCAGTTCCTGCCCCAGGGGCCGCCGAAACCGCCGTCGTCCCCACCGCACCCGCCGGCGGCGCCCGACCCGCCCGAGACGCCGGCCCCGGGGCCGCCGGGCTGAGCGGGTACCCGCCCGCTTCCGGCTGAGGCGACGCCGGGTCCCAAGGTCCACCCCGGATCATCTGTCGGCGCCATCGGCACCGATGGTTCGATCCCGGGGTGAAGACACGATGGTCTCTGGTTCTCGGTCTCGCCGCCGCACTGGCCGGCCCGGCGCTGCCGGCGGTGGCGGCGCCGACACCGGCGCCCGGAGCGGGCGCTGCCCATCGCCCGTTCGCCTTCGGCGCCATCGGCGACACGAGCTTCACCGCTGACGCCCGGGCCCGCTTCCCCGGGCTCATCGCTGACATGAACGCCGCCGGTCTCGCCTTCTCCGTCCATGACGGCAACATCGGCGCCGATCCCGACGCCTGCACCGACAAGTTCTACGCCGCCACCCGCGACCTGTTCGACCGCTTCCAGGCGCCGCTCGTCTACACACCGGGCGACAACGAGTGGCTGGACTGCAGGACGGAGGGCATGGATCCGACCCGGCGGCTGGCCGCCCTCCGGCGGACGTTCTTCGCCACTGACCGGTCTCGTGGCGCCACGACACTGCAACTGCAGCGGCAGACGCCCGACTATCCGGAGAACGCCCGCTGGCGCTACGGCGGCGTCACCTTCGCCACCGTCCACGTCGTCGGCGGCCATGACGACCTGGGCTCGGCCGAGGCCGCCGCCCGCCGGCGGGCGGCGATCGACTGGCTCGACCGCACCTTCGACCATGCCCGGCAGGACGCCAGCGACGCCGTCGTCCTCGTCTGGCAGGCCGACCCCTTCTTCCAGCAGGACGTGCCGGCCTACAACGATCTGCGGGGCACGCTGCGGGCCGAGACGATGGCCTTCGGCCGGCCCGTCCTCCTGATCCACGGCGACAGCGGCCAGTTCGGCATCGACAAACCGATGATCGCCCCCGACGGCACGACGGTGTCCAACTTCACCCGGCTGCAGACGTTCGGGCCGGCCGACGCCGGCTGGGTGAGGGTCGGCGTCGACCCGGGCGCCCGGGACGTGTTCTCCTTCACCGCCGAGACCCCGCCCGGCCCGCCGACCACCCCGTCGCCGGGAGCGCCGTGCGGCATCCGGACCGCCCCGCCGGACCGGTGGCAGCACGTCATCTGGATCTGGATGGAGAACAAGCGCCGCGACCAGGTCATCAACAACCCGGCGGCGCCGTTCGAGACCGCCCTGGCCGAGGCCTGCGGCACCGCCCGGCAGTACTCGGCGGTGGCCAGCCCCAGCCTGCCCAACTACCTGGCCGCCACGGCGGGGAAGACGTTCGGTGTGACCGACGACGCCCCGCCCGCCGACCACAGCTTCACGGCCGACAACCTGTTCCGCCAGGTGCGGGCGCAGGGCCGCCAGGCCCGCAGCTACATGGAGGACATGCCCGGCCCCTGCGTCCTCGCCGCCCGGGCCGGCGTCTACGCCGTCAAGCACAACCCGGCCGCCTACTACAAAGGCGGCGACGACCGGGCCGCCTGCCGGCGGGACGACCTGCCGCTCGGCACCACGGCGGCCGGGCCGTTCGCCTCCGGCCTCGACGACGGAACGCTGCCGGCCTTCTCGTTCGTGACGCCAAACCTCTGCAACGACACCCACGACTGCCCGGTGAAGCGGGGAGATGTGTGGCTGTCGGCCTGGCTCAGCCGGATCCTGACCAGCCCCACGTACCGGGCCGGCAGCACGGCGGTGTTCCTCCTCTGGGACGAACCGGGGATCATCCCCAACGTCGTCGTCAGCCCGTCGACCCGGCCCGGCACCACCGTCGACGCGCCGTTCGACCACTACTCGCTGCTGCGCACCACCGAGGAGATGCTCGGTATCGGCGACCACCTCGGCCGGGCGGCCGGCGCCCGCAGCCTGCGCCCGGCCTTCCGGCTCTGACGGGCTTCAGCCCCCGGCGCCGATCTCGCCGGTGAGGTAGCGCTGGATGGTGGGGCCGATCGCCGCCACGAGTTCGTCCGCACCCACCGAGGCGATCGGCTCGAGCTCGACGACGTACCGGGTGAACATGAGCCCCACGACCTGGGTGGCCACGAGGGACGCCCGGAACTCGGCCTCGGGCGCCAGGGCCACCCGCTGCACGACGCTGAGGATCGTGCTCGACACGAACTCACGCAGCATGCGGGCCGCACCGGCGTTCGTCACCGCCGATCGGAGGAGCCCGAGCAGCGTGGCGCGGGCGTCCCGGTCCTCCCAGATCTCCACCACGAGCCGCACGACTGCTTCGCCGAGCCGGTCGCGCTCGGCGGTGTCGAGGCGCGAGAGGGGCTCGCTCGGCACCACCGGGAAGCGCATCGCGGCGACGAAGAGCCGCTCTTTGGTGCCGTAGAAGTGGTGAACGAGGGCGGAGTCGACGCCGGCGTCGGCGGCGATGCCCCGCAGGGTTGCGCCCTCGTAGCCGAGGCGGGCGAACCGGTGCCGGGCGGCGCCAAGGATGGCGTCCCGGCTGCCGCTGTCACCAGCCCGGCGTCCGGGGCCCGGGCTCACGGCGGGAGCCAGATCAGGGCGAGCCCGGACGCTCGAGCCGTTCCTTGAGCTTCCGGTAGCTGCGCGGCGCGGCCCGCTCGGTCATCCGACGGACGAGCGGCAGCAGGGTCACGCCGAGCCCGTGACCCTCGAAGTCGAGGGAGAACGTGACCCGGGACCGGGCACCGCCGGCGAGCGGCTCGATCGTGATCGTGGCGCTGGGCCGGATGGGGCCGTCGATCCCCCGGGCCGCCCACGTCGTGGGTTCCCGGACCTCGGAGATCTCCTGCGTCATCGTCCGGGCGACGCCCCCGATGCGGCGGGTCGTGGCGAACCTCGACCCGACGGTGAAAGGGTCACCGTCCTCCATGCGGGCAGTGACGACGTCGTCCTGCCACTCGGAGAACCGCAGGGGGTCGGCCGCATAGGTGAAGACGTCGCGGGGCGGCGCAGCGATGTCGATGGTCGACACGATGGGCGGCATGGTCCACCTCCGGTGTCGCTCCGGCCCTAATTCATCACTCGATGAATTCTGGGCCGTCGAGTCCCCCAAGTCAAGGCGCCGCCGCGCCGGCGTCGGTCAGCGGGGGTTGGCGAAGTCGGCCATCGCCGCCGAGAAGTCCACGCCCACCCAGGGCTCGTCGCCGACGACCCAGCCGTCGTGCCCGGGGGCGACCGAGTAGGCGTCGCCGGGGTTGATGTCGATCTCCGTGCCGTCGTCCTGGCGGACGCGGAGCTGGCCTGAGATGGCGTAGCCGTTGTGCTGAACCTGGCAGCTCTTGGTGCCGGCGATGGGCTTGACGCATTCGGACCAGCGCCAGCCCGGCTGCATCGTCGAGCGGGTGACCGTCGTCGACCCGACCGTGACCACCTCCACCCGACCCTTGTCGAACTCCCGGACCTCGCTGGCGGAATCGACACTCATGCTCTCGGCCATGCGGCTCACTCCCTCTCTTTCGGTGCGGCGGGCGCCGTGCCCGCCCCTGCCGGCGATGGTGCGGGGCGCCGCTTCAGGACCACTCTCGGGACGCTTCAGGTCGATGCCCCGCCCATGGGCCCAGAGATTCCGGGGCCCTACGCTTCGTCGCCGTGGTGGAGTTCCGGATCCTCGGACCGTTGCAGGTCGTGCGGGACGGGCGGGCCGTCGAGCCGGGCAGCCCGAAGCAGCGGGCGCTGCTGCTGAATCTCCTCGTCCACCACGGCCAGGTCGTCTCCCGGGACCGCCTCATCGAAGACCTGTGGGCCGGAAGTCCGCCCTCCACCGGGCTCGGCGTGCTCCAGAACTACGTGTCGCAACTCCGCAAGGCCCTCGGGGCGGGCCTGGTCGTCACCCGGGGACCGGGCTACGCCCTCGACGTCGCGCCCGCCGCCATCGACAGCGTCCGGTTCGAACGGCTGGTGGAGGACGCCCGGGCGGCGCTGCGGGCCGGTGATCCGGCCGGGGCGGTCGACGCCGGGCACGCGGCGCTGGAATGGTGGCGGGGTCCGGCCCTGGTCGATGTGGCCGGAGAACCCTTCGCCCAGGCCGAGATCGCCCGTCTGGGGGAACTTCGGGTGGTGGCCCTCGAGACAGAGCTGGAGGCCGAAGTCGCCGCCGGCCGCCACCGGGAGGTGGTCGGCCGGTTCGAGGCGCTGCTGGCCGAGCATCCCTTCCGCGAGCGGCTGTGGTGGCTGCTGATGCTGGCGCTGTACCGGGCGGGCCGTCAGGCGGACGCCCTGCGGGCCTACCAGAAGGCCCGAAACCTCCTGCGGGACGAGCTCGGCCTCGAGCCCGGGCCGGAGCTGCGGGATCTGGAGGCCGGCATCCTCCGCCAGGACCCGGGCCTCGACCACCTGCTCCGCTCGACCCCGTCCGGCTCGGACCGGGCGACCCGACCGGGCCCGGCGGTGATCACCCCCGCCGCCGCCCGTCCGCCGGGCCGCCGCCCGTCGGGTCCGCTCGTCGGGCGGGTCGAGGAGCGCACCGCCGTGGTGGGGTTCGTCGACGCCGCCGGCCCGGATCGCCAGGGCGGGCTCCTGATCCTGATCGGCGAACCGGGCATCGGCAAGACCCGCCTCCTCGAGGAGGCCCGGGCCCACGTCGAGGACGTCGGCGGCGTGGCGATGGTCGGCCGCGGCTACGAGGCGGAGCGCGGCCGTCCCTACGGCGCCTGGATGGACGCCGTCCGCTCCACCCCCCTGCCCCCGCTGCCCGACCGGATCCGGGCCGATCTGACGCCGCTCCTGCCGGAGCTGTCGGCCGAGCGCGTCGACCTCGACGACCCCGGCCGGCTCTACGACGCGGTCGTCGCCCTGCTGGCCCATCTGGCGGCGGAGGCGCCGACGGCCGTCCTGCTCGACGACCTCCACTGGCTCGACGACTCCTCGACGGCGTTGCTGCACTTCGCCGTCCGGCATCTGGCCGGCCACGACGTCGCCTTCCTGGCCACCGCCCGGTCGGCCGAGCTCCACGACCACGTGGCCGCCCGGCGGGTGGTGGAGGCCCTCCGGCGCGACGACGTGCTCGTCGATCTGGCTGTTGGGCC
>JAICYE010000365.1 GCA_025934385.1 Acidimicrobiia bacterium
CCCGGCGCGTCGGCCAGGGACAGGCGGCCCTGCTGGCCCTGACCGGCAAGCCGATCAGCGGCGAGGAGGGCCACCGCATCGGCCTCGTCGACCGCCTCGTGGAACCCGGTACCGCGCTCGACGAGGCGCTGGCCCTGGCGCAGACCATCGCGGCCAACGCCCCGCTGGCGCTGGCCGCCTCCAAGGCCGTGCTGGTCGGCGGCTTCACCAAGCCCGACACCGAGTTCTGGCAGTGGCAGCAGCAGTTCTTCCAGGAGGTGTTCTCGTCGAAGGACGCCCTGGAAGGGGCGCGGGCGTTCGCCGAGAAGCGGCCGCCGAACTGGCAGGGCGCCTGAAGGGATCTGACCGGAGGCGCGGACGGGGAAACCCAATCCGCACAAAGGATCTGCGGCTTCCCCGCAGAGCGGCCGACATGCCGAGAACGCCGGGTTCGGGGTGTCGCCACCGGGGGGCGACACCCGTAGCGTCGATAGCTCAGCGAAAAAGCCGTCGGTGTGTGGAGGCGATGACCCTCCGTCCGTAGGTGGTCACGTGGACGGAGGCGAGCCAGTCGTGAACCCACCCCGCGCCGACCCCGGTCCTCCGGAGGTCGTCGGTGCGCGTGCTGGTTTCGTCGGTGGCGTCGGAATCCGAGCTGGAACGGGACGGGGGGGTCGACTACGCCCCGCCCCGGCGGCGGCTGTCGACGGGCGCCCACGCCGAGTTCGTCGGGGCGCTCGTCAGGGAGTTCCGGGCCTCGTTGGCATCGCTGCAGGGCGCCAGCGAACTGCTGGTCCGGCGCCGCCACGACCTCGACGAGGCCGTCGTGGCCGATCTCGGTTCGGTCGTCAACGGTCAGGCCGCCCGGGTCGCCTGGCTGGTGCGGGTGCTCGAGGCGGTGGACGGGGACGGTGCGACCCGGCGGGTCGAGACCGTGCACGGTCCGACCGTGGCCCGGCAGGCGGCGGCGGCCTGCGGAGTCCCGCTGGAGATCGCCGCCGGCGCCGACCGGGACCGCGATGAGTTCCCCGGTGACCCCGAGCGGGTCCGGCTCGGCCTCGAGATGCTGTTCGAGGCACTCGGCTCGCCGGCCGGTGAGGTCGGCGCCGGCCTGGCGGCCGGGATCATCACGGCGGTGGCGCCCGCCCTCGACCTTGACGAGCCGCAGCGGCGCTTCGCCCTCCGGGCCGCCTTCCGGGTGCTCGACACCGAGGGCGGCCCGCTCCGGGTGCGGCGCCTCGACGGGGAGACCCGGGTCGAGGTCCGCTTCGGGCTTCGGCGGCGGTAGGGCCGCCGACGGCGGCCTAGGCCCTGCGGTCGAAGGCCACCGGGCCGTTGTCGGCGCGGCGGGCGTAGCGGGCGAGCTCCGCCGCTCGCTCCAGCAGGTCGAGGTGGTGGAGGGCGCGGCGGGGCGTTCCGTCCTCGGAGGACACGCCCCAGCCCGGGCTCGACGCCACGCCCACGGCCAGGCGCACGGGCCGGTGGCGGTGGGTGCGCCCCGCCCGGTCGGTGACGTCGATCCAACCCCGGAGCACGTCGACCGGGTCGTAGAACGAGGAGCGGCGGGCACTGAAGGCCGAGTGCAGTCCGGCGGTGAAGTCCTGGGCCCGGGCCGGTTCGACGAGGGCCATGAAGTCCTGGGCCCCGAGGCGGCCGGCCAGGCCCTCGGGCTCGAGCCGGGTCTGCTCGAGCAGCAGCTCCGCCACCCTCCCGACGAGGCGCTCGCCCCGGGCGAAGCCGTAGTGGCGGGTGAACGGTCGTAAACCCTGGATCTCGGCGATGACGACGGCCACCGGCTGGCCGACCTCGAGGCGGCGGCGGAGGTCGTCGTAGAGCTCGACACTGCCGAGGAGGCGGGCGGCGCTGCGGCTGGTCTCGCTCTGGTGGTGGAGCCGGACGCGCTCGACGAGCTCGCTGACCTTCACGGGCTTCACGAGATAGTCGTCGACGCCGCATTCGAAGGCGGCCAGGCGGTCGGCCACGTCGGTCCGGCCCGTGAGCATGATCACGGTCGGGTCCCAGCCGAGCTCGCTGCGGATGCTGCGGCAGACCATCGTGCCGGTCTGGCCGGGCATGGCGGCGTCGACGATGACGACCGCCGGCTGGTGCATCCGGGCGGCGGCCACGGCCTCGTCGCCGTCGGCGGCGGTGATCGTGCGATACCCGTCCAGCTCGAAGGCGATGCGGAGCAGCCGGCGGACGGAGGTGTCGTCGTCGGCGATGAGAACCGTGGTCTGGAAGGGCGCGAAGTCCGTCTCGGCGAGGGCCATCGTGGCTCAGTGTCGGGCCAACGCCGCGTTCCGGCGAGGATCATTTCGAAAATGACGCGTCGGAGCTACGCGGTGGTGGCCAACGGGGCGAACGTTCCTCCGGACAGGCGGGCCAGGTCGGCCGGCGCCAGCTCCAGCTGCAGCCCGCGGCGGCCGGCACTGACCATCACCGCCGGCCGGTCCTGCATCGACTCGTCGAGGAACACCGGAAGCCGCTTGCGGTGGCCGAGCGGGCTGATGCCGCCGACGACGTAGCCGGTGGCCCGCTCGGCCTCGGCCGGTTCGGCCATCACCGCTCGCCGTCCGCCGGCGGCGGAGGCCAGCGCCTTCAGGTCGAGCCGGGCGGCGACGGGCACGACGGCCACGGCCAGGCGCCCGTCGACGTCGGCCACCAACGTCTTGAACACCATGGCCGGGTCGACCCCGAGCCGCTCGGCCGCCTCGAGCCCGTAGGACGCCGCCGCCGGATCGTGGCGGTACTCGTGGAGCCGGTGCTCGACCCCGGCCCCGGCCACGGCGGCGGTGGCCGGCGTCCCCTTGGCTGCCATGGCGTCAAGCCTGCCATCTCAACCGCCCGGGGCCGGCGTCGACTATGCGACCGGCTTGTACCGCCCGACCTGCGGACGGGAATGGGGCCGCCGCGGTTGCACCGGACGGCCGCACGGCGGCCGGCGCTTTCGACTGCGGTTCGTTCCCATGCCCAGTGAGTTCGCCGTCGTTCACCGGCCTCCTGCGCCACCGTGCATCTCACGCAACAGCACCCACGAGGAACGGCGACGCCGCAGCCAACCCTTGCCACACAACGGTGACGAACCGTCAGGGCCATGCCGATCAGGCCCGAAATGACTAGCCACAAGGGCCCCGGCGCCCCACCGCCGCTCCGCCGTCGCGTCAACTCCGTGCTCGAACGCTCCGAAAGACGCACCGTGACCCGCTTCTGGGAACGCTTCCGCGCTCTGCCGACGAAACTCCAGGTCCTGATCTGGACGGGCATCGCCGCCATGGTGGTCGTGGGCGTGGCGGTCCCGACCTCGTCGTCGACGAGTCGCGGCGGTCCCGCCGCCATCTCCTCGCCCGGAGTCGTTCCGGCGACCGGTACGAGCACGACGGTGCCGCCGCCGACGGCCGCGTCCGGGACCGTGTCGTCTTCGACGAGCCCGAGCACG
>JAICYE010000349.1 GCA_025934385.1 Acidimicrobiia bacterium
GGCCCGGTCGGCGTCGACCCGGGGCCAGCGGGCCCAGGCGATGTCTTCGAGGACGGCCCGGTCGAGGGCCCCCGACGTCACCGCCTCCGTGGCGGCGCCGTAGACGTAGGCCCAGTTGACCATGAAACCGCCCCGGTTGCCCTGGAAAGCGGCCCGGCCCGCTTCCTCGTCGGCCGTGGCCAGGCCGGGGTCGGCGGCCTTCGAGTGGGCCAGGCGGGCGATGATCCCGGCCGCCCGCCGTCCGGGCGGGGTATCGAGCGCCGGCCGGGCGTCGCGGCCCGCCTCGGGATGCTCCAGCACTACGCCGCCGGCCGAGGCGACGAGGGCGCTGATCAGCACCATGTAGCCCTCGTACCGCTTCCCCTGCACCTCGACGGTGAGGCCGGCCCGCTCGGCGGCGGCGATGACCCGGTCCCAGGTCACCGGTCCGGCGGCCGGGTCGAGGCCGCCCCGGGCGACGGCCGACTTCCGGTACCAGAGGAGCTGCGTGTTGGCCCAGAACGGCGCGGCCACCAGCCGCCCCTGCCAGGTGGCGCCGTCGACGGCGCCGCTCAGCACACCGGCGGTGAGCCCGGCCGACTCCGCCGGCGTGAACGGCCGGAGGAAGCCCGCCTCGGCGAACTCGGCCACGAACGGCGGGTCGAGGCTCATGAGGGCGATCGAGCGGTCCTTGGCCGCCAGCCGCCGGACGAGCTGTTCCCGTTGCCCCGAAGCGTCGTTGGGCAGCGTCGAGGTGGTGATGCGGTACCGCCCGCCCGACGCCGCCGTGCAGGCCGCCGCCAGCCCGGCCTGCCCGCCGTTGTCAGGGTTGACGTACCAGCCGAGCGTCGGCACGGCGCGGCCGTCGCCACCACCGCAGGCCCCGAGCAGCCCTGCGAGCAGCGCCACGACGGCGATCAGGCGGATGCAGCGCAACGTGGCGCGGAGCCTACTGGCGTGACGAAGGGCGGAATACCGCCATCCCCGCCGGGGCAGCCCCTAACGTTGGCCGCCATGGAGACGGCGGCGGAGGCGGACGGGGGGATCCGGTGCCCGGCCTGCTCGCGGCTGCTGGTGCTCCGCTCCGGGCCGAAGGTGGCGCCCCACTACGCCCACCGGCCCCGTCAGTCCTGCCGGAACCGTCCGGGCCGGGCGGGCCGGGTGCCGCTCCGCCTCGAACAGCTCACGCTGTTCGAACTGGCACCCCTGGACCCGCCGCCGATCACCGCGCTGTCGGGCCCGCTCGCCCGAGCGGAATCAGCGGCAACGGTCGACGAGGAACCGTTGAGCCGGCCCTCGGTTCAACGGGCTCGGCGCCGGCGGCGGCGACGCCGGGCGTGGCTGCCCCGACTGCTGTGCTGGTTCAAGGGTGTGCGCGGGCCGGCGCCCCCCGGCCTTCACCCCTGAAACACGAGGCGACGCCGGCCCGCGGATCTCGTCGGCCTCAGATCGGCCAGATCTGGGTGGCCCGGCGTCGCCAGGCCTTGAGCCCTTCCCGGGCCAGGCCGGCCAGCATCACGAGCAGCGCAGCGGCCAGCGGGTCCCACCGGTTGACGGGGAACACCTTCGGGGTGGAGATGATCTGGGCCGGGAAGGCCGATTCCGTCACCGAGGTCTGCAGCCCCGGCAGGGACCGGCTCACCGCGCCCGACTCGGTCATCGCCGGGGCGACCGCGGCGGACTCCGGCGCCAGCAGCGACGGCGCCGCCACCTCCTGCACCGACCCGGCCGCACTGGTGCGGGCGGGCACCGCCGCCGCGCCCTGCGACCCGGCGCCGGTGAAGAGGTCGCCGAACATCGGCACGGCCGACGGCCCAGCCGCCGGCAGGGCCACGGGACCGGCCGACAGGTCGGCGCCGAGCGGCTCGATGGGTGCGCCGGGCGTCATGTCGACCGGGCCGAAACCACCGTCGTCCGGCCCAGGGTCAGCCGCCGCCTCGGGGTCGGCGGCCGGGCCCGGGTCGGGAGCCGGTGCGGCGGAAGAATCGCCGGGCTGCGCCTGCTGGGGCGACACGGACCGGTCGCCCGAACCGCCGGGCGCCCCGGGGTCGGTCGATCCGTCCGAGGGGCCGTCGCTGCTCGACGGGCCCGGCGTCACCGTGCCGCCCTGGCCCGCCGGCGGGGTCGAGCCGCCCTTCTTGGCCGTGGTCGACGTGGTGCTGCCGGTCTTGCCGCTGGTCTTGCCGCCCTTCCCCTTGCGGGTCGTGGTGGTGGTGCCGTTCTTGCCGCCCTTGTCGGTGGTCGTGGTGGTCGAGCCGTGGTCGCCCTTGCCGGTCGTCGTGGTGGTCGAGCCGCCGCAGCTGCCCGGGCCGTCGGCGGCAGTCCCCTGGCCACTGGTGCCACCGGCCGAGGACGCCGAATCCTGGCCGTCCTTGCCCTTGTCGGCCGTTGCCGGGCTCTGGCCGGTCTTGTCGCCGGCCGGGGCCGCTGCGCCCTGACCGCCGGTGCCGCCCGCCGAGGCCGCCGACGCCGAGCCCTGTCCGCCCTTGTCGTTGGCGGACTGAGCGGTCGCGTCGCAACCGCCCTTCCCGGTGGTGGACGTCGTGGAACCGTGGTCGTCCTTGCCCGTCGTCGACGTCGAGCCGTTGTTGCCGCCCTTGTCGGTGGTGGAGGTCGACGCGTTGCCCCCGCCGTTGTCGGCGGTGGTCGACGTCGAGCCGCCGCCCTTGCTGTCCGTGACCGCCGCCGGCGCGACGGCGACGTCGGAGCAGGACGTCGACGCGGTGGTGTCGGCCGGTTGGGCCCCGGCGCACGCCGGCGCCAGCTGGCGCCCGTCGTTCGGCGAGGCTCCGGCGACGGCGTAGACGAGCATCCCGGCACAGGCCACGGCGAGCATGGCGGGGACTCGTTGGCGATGCGATCCAAGCGGCATATGGAGACCTCCGGCCGCGAAGAGCCGCGGGCGTTCTCGGGGAGGAAGAGCGCCCCAGCCCGCCGCTCCGTTACTCGCGTCACGGGATTGTCATGAACGGTTTGGGGCGAAACGTCCCAAATTGGGTTCGCCGCGCGCCGGCCAGGCTCCTGCCTGGCGGCACAGCAAACGGCGCCGTTTCTCAATATGCTCCGCCGAATCGTCCGATTCGGGGCGTATGGCCGGAAAGGCAGGCGGGACAGTGGCCGAACGCAGCGACGTCGAGTTCCCGTCCGGCTCCGGCGCCTGCGCCGCCTGGCTCTACCGGCCCGACGCCGCCGGCACCCGGCCCGGGCCGTGCGTCGTCATGGCCCACGGCTTCTCCCTCACCCGCCACGACGGCCTGCCCGGCTACGCCGAACGGCTGGCCGCGGCCGGTGCCGCCGTCCTCGTCTTCGACCACCGCCACCTCGGCGACTCGCCGGGCGTTCCCCGGCAGCGGTTCCGCAAGCCCGCCCAGCGGGAGGACTGGCGCTCGGCGGTGACCGCCGCCCGCGGCCTCGACGGCGTCGACCCCGGCCGCATCGTCCTGTGGGGCTTCTCCTTCGGCGGCGGCCACGCCGTGGAGACGGCGGCGGAGGACGGGCGCATCGCCGCCGCCGTCGTGCTGGCGCCGTTCGTCGACGGGCTGGCCCGGGTGCTGGCCAC
>JAICYE010000216.1 GCA_025934385.1 Acidimicrobiia bacterium
GCTGGTGCTGCCGACGGCCGCGGCGTTCGAGAACCCCGGCCGGGCGGTGGAGACCGCCCGCCGCTACTTCGAGGACCTCGGCGCCCGGGTCGCCGGCCTCATGGTCCTCGGCCGGACCGAGGCCGACGACGAGGCCAACGCCGACGTGGTCCGGGCCTCCCGCGTCGTCTACATCGGCGGCGGCTCGCCGATGCACCTCCGGTCCGTCCTCAAGGGCTCCCGGCTGTGGAGGGCGCTGGTTGAGGCCTGGAACGGCGGCGCCGTCCTCGCCGCCTCGTCGGCCGGGGCGATGGTGCTGTGCGATCCGATGGTCGACCCCCGCGGCGGCGCCTACACCGTGGGGCTCGGCCTCCTCGGCAACATGCCGATCTTCCCCCACCACGACACGGCCCCGGCCCACTTGCGGGAGCGGTCGACGGAACTGCGGCCCGACGGCGCCGTCCTCGTCGGGATCGACGAGCAGACCGCCCTGTTGCGCGACCCTGACGGCGGCTGGCGGGTCGCCGGCCAGGGGTCGGTCACGCTCTACGGGCCCGGCCGCGACGACGTCGCCGCGTTCGAGCCCGACTCGGTGATCGACCGGCTGCCGCCGGGTTAGCTCCTAGCTCACCTTGATGGTGAGGCTCAGGATGTAGAGCGGGCGGCTGGGCTTGCCCGGCGGGTCCGGGTCGGTGGCGAACGACTCCATCTTCTGGGCCACGTCGAGCCCGCCGGTGACCATCCCGAAGCGGGAGTAGTTGTTGGGCAGGGACGTGCCGCCTTCGCCGGTCACGATGAAGAACTGCGAGCCGTTGGTGTTCGGGCCGGAGTTGGCCATGGCCAGCGAGCCCAGCTTGTAGCCGTCCGTCGGCAGTTCGTCGGCGAAGGTGTACCCCGGGCCGCCGTTGCCGGTGCCCTCGGGGTCGCCGCCCTGGATGACGAAGTTCTTCACCACCCGGTGCCAGGTGAGCCCGTCGTAGAAGTGCTTCTGGGCCAGGAAGACGAAGTTGTTGACGGTCTTCGGCGCGCCCTTGGCGTCGAGGTCGGCGGTGATCGTGCCGCACGACGTCTCGAAGACCGCCGTGTACTTCTTGCTCGTGTCGATGGTCATCGGCGGCGGAGCGGTGAACTTCGGTCGATTGGGGTTGTCGGGCGGCTTCGTGTCGTTGCACTGGATGGCGGCCAGAGCCGGATTGACCGTGGTGGTGGTGGTCGGGCCGGTGGAGGCGGTCGTCGAGGAGGCGCTGGCGTTCGTCGACTTCTTGCTGCTGCCGCTGCTCTGGAGCCAGGCCCACAGGGCGAACAGGGCGATGATGAGGACGAAACCGACGATCCCGCGGATGAACGACTTGCGTTTCCGCTCCTGCCTGGCGGCCTCCAACTGCGCCGCTCGGGCGGCCTCCCGGTTCTGACGCTGGCGTTCCCGCTTCGGATCCGGCATGGGGCGGGAGTCTAAGTCGAAGGGGCGGCTGAACGGCTGACAGCCGCTCGCTGGTACCCTCGATCGGGCCATGACCAGCCCGCTTCCGTCCTCCCGCGCCTGATGGCCCTCGTCGTCCAGAAGTTCGGCGGCACCTCGGTGGCCGACCCCGACCGGATCCGGGCGGTGGCCGACCACATCGCCCGGACCCGCCGCCAGGGCGACGACGTCGTCGTGGTCGTCTCGGCCATGGGCAAGACGACCGACGAGCTCATCAGGCTGGCCGCCGAGGTCTCGAGCACCCCCGCCGCCCGGGAGATGGACATGCTGCTCACCGCCGGCGAGCGGATCAGCATGGCGCTCCTGTGCATGGCGCTGATCGACCTCGGCGTCCCGGCGGTGTCGTTCACCGGCTCGCAGGCCGGCATCGTGACGGACACCACCCACGGCAAGGCCAAGATTCTCGAGGTGAGGGCCCACAGGCTGACCGAGGCCCTGACCGCCGGCAACGTGGTGGTGGTGGCCGGGTTCCAGGGGGTATCGACCGCCCTCGACGTCACCACCCTCGGCCGGGGCGGGTCCGACACGACCGCCGTGGCGCTGGCCGCCGCGCTCTCGGCCGACGCCTGCGAGATCTACACCGACGTCACCGGGGTCTACACCGCCGACCCCCGTATCGTCCCCGACGCCCGCCGGCTGCCGCTCGTGTCCTACGAGGAGATGCTCGACATGGCCGCCACCGGCGGCAGGGTCCTCGCCCTGCGGTCGGTCGAGTTCGCCCGGAACCACGGCGTGGCGGTGCACGTCCGGTCCAGCTTCACCTGGGAACCCGGCACCTGGGTGAGAGAGGAAGACCCGTCCATGGAACAGGCCATCATCTCCGGCGTCACCCACGACACGGGCGAGGCCAAGGTCACGATCGCCGGTGTCCCCGACCAGGTCGGCATCGCCGCCCGGGTGTTCCGGGCCCTGGCCGAGGAGGCCGTCAACGTCGACATGATCGTGCAGAACGTGAGCAAGAGCGGGATCACCGACATCTCGTTCACGCTGCCCAAGGACGATCTGAAGAAGGCCGGCAAGGTCATCGAGGGGCTGGTCGGCGACCTCGGGGCCACCGGCTACGACGAGGACAGCGGCATCGCCCGGGTCTCGCTGATCGGCGCCGGCATGAAGACCCATCCCGGCGTGGCCGCCACCATGTTCGAGATCCTGGCCCGGGAGGGCGTGAACATCGAGATGATCTCGACCAGCTCCATCCGGATCTCCTGTGTCGTGCGGGCCGACAACGTCGAACGGGCGGTGCGGGCGCTGCACGACGCCTTCGGGCTGGCCGAGGGTTCGACCGGCGGAGTGCTCGTCTCATGAGCCCCTCGGCCGTCCGCATCGGCGTGGTGGGCGCCACCGGGCTCGTCGGCGGCGAGATGCTGCGGATCCTGGAGGAGCGGTCCTTCCCGGTGGCCGAGCTGCGGGCCTACGCCTCGGCCCGGTCGGAGGGGCGGCGGCTGGCGACCGGCTTGGGCGAGGTGGTGTGCCAGACGCTGCGGCCGGGGTGCTTCGACGGGCTCGACCTCGTCGTGGTCGACGTCGACGACCCGCTGGCGGTGGAGTGGGTGCCGGAGGCGGTGCGGGCCGGGGCCCGGGTGGTCGACAACTCGGCTGCCTTCCGGATGGATCCCGACGTGCCGCTGGTGGTGGCCGAGGTCAACCCGGAGGACCTGGCGTCACTGCCCAAGGGCGTGGCGTCGTGCCCCAACTGTACGACGATGGTGCTGGTGACGGCGCTGGCCCCCCTGCACCGGGCGGCCGGCCTGCGGCGGATGGTGGTGTCGAGCTACCAGTCGGTCTCCGGCGCCGGCCAGCCGGGGATGCGGGAGCTCGAGGAGCAGTGGACGAAGGGCTCCGGGGAGTGGGAGTCGCTCCGCCGGGCGGGGGCGGGCGGCCCTCTGCCGGCCGGGCAGGTCTGGGGCAAGCCGATCGCCGGCAACGTGATCCCGCTGGCCGGGTCGGTGAAAGAGGCGGGCTACACGTCGGAGGAGTGGAAGCTGGTCAAGGAGACCCGCAAGATCCTCCACGACGATTCGATCGCCGTGACCGCCACCTGCGTACGGGTGCCGGTGTTCGTCGGCCACGCCATGGCCGCCAACCTGGAGTTCTCCCGGCCGGTGGGCAAGGCGGAGGCCGTCGAGCTGCTGTCGGGCGCGCCGGGGGTCGTGCTGGTCGACGACGGCGACGGCGCCCCGACGCCGCTGGAGGGCGCCGGCATCGACCCGGTGCTCGTGGGCCGGCTCCGGGAGGATGCGTCGAAGCCCGGCGGGCTCGACCTGTGGGTCACCGGCGACAACCTCCGCAAGGGGGCGGCGCTGAACGCCGTGCAGATGGCCGAGGTGCTGGTCGCTCAGGGGTTGTAGCCGGCCACGGCGATCATGCGGCCCTTGCTGCTGCGGAGGCGCATCGGCAGGCAGGCCTGGTAGTCCTCGGAGTGGTACCAGCTGCGGACGGCGTCGAGGGAGTCGAACTCGAGGACGATCATGCGGGGCGACCACTCGCCCTCGATGACCTCGGACTCGCCGCCCCGGACGGCGAAGCGGCCGCCGTGGCGGGCGACGCTGGCCTCGGCCAGCTTGCCGTAGGCGGCGTACTCCTCCTGATCGGTGACCTCGAGTTCGACGATGACGTAGGCGCTCATGCGGTCTCCTTTCCGGGGATTCAATAACCGATGTCATCTCGTTGGCTTTCCGCTCGGCGGTTTTTGAATCCCCGCAGGCGGACATGGAGTGGCCGGCCGGCGGCGCCCATCGCCGCCTCGGCCAGGGCCTCCGACAGGGTGGGATGGGGGGCGATCGTGAGGGCGACGTCCTCGACGGTGGCGGCCATCTCCACGGCCAGCGCCGCCTCGGCGGCCAGCTCGGCCACGCCGGCGCCGACCATGTGGACACCGAGCACCGTGCCCGCCCCACCGCCGCCGGCCCCACTGCGCTCGGCCACCACCTCGACGTAGCCGTCGGGGCGGGCCAAAGCCTGCGCCCGACCAGAGGCCGAGAGCGGGAACCGGAAGCTGACGGCGTCGGCGCCGGCCTCGGCGGCCTGCTCGGCGCTGAGGCCGACGGTGGCGACCTGGGGATCGGAGAACACGACGGCGGGGATCACGGCCGGGTCGAAAGCGGCCCGCCGGCCCGCGGCGGCCGTCACCGCCACGTCGGCCTCGGCGGTCGCCTTGTGGGCCAGGGCCGGCCCCGGCGTGATGTCACCGATGGCGTAGACGTCGGGCGCCGCCCGCCGATCGGGGACCACGACGACCCGCCCGTCGGCGTCGAGCGGAACGCCGGCCGCCGTAAGGCCGAGCGAGTCGGTGTTGGGCCGCCGACCGATCGCCACGACGACGACGCCGTCGCCGGCCACGCTCTCGCCGCTGCCGCCGGACCGGCGTTCCTGCGCAACGGGGGGTGTTGCGGAGGAACGCCGGTCGGCGGCCGTCCCTTCGCCACCGGAGTCCGGGAGGGCCGCCGGGTCGATCGGGAGGCGGGCCTCGCCGTCGGGCCCTTCGACGACGAGGTCGTCGCCGTCCCGGCCGAGGACCTTGGTGCCGAGGCGGATCGTCACCCCCCGGGCCCGGAGGGCCCGCTCGAGCGTGCGGGCGAGGCCCGTCGGCATGCCGGGGAGCAGCTGGTCGGCCAGCTCC
>JAICYE010000451.1 GCA_025934385.1 Acidimicrobiia bacterium
CGCCCGGGGGCCGGCCCCCGGGCGCTCCGGTGCACCGACGTCTGAGGTCGGCTACTTCATGTCGAACTCGCCCTTGCCGCGGATCTGGGTGACCGGGCTATCCATGCAGTCACCCTTGGTCGGCATCAGGTCGATGGTTCCCTTGACCTTCGCACCCTCGAACGTGGCCCGGACGAGCCCATCCGGGAAGTGCGGCGGTTCCTTGCCGAACGTGATCTGGACGTGGTCCGTGAAGGTCTGGCCGTTGATCGTAAAGGTGGGGTCGCCTTCCGCCGTCCCGCCGCTCTGGCAGGTGGCGTTGGAGTACGTCCCGCTGTCGGTGTAGCTGCCGGAGCCGTTGACCGCGCCCTTGCAGTCGACCGTGCCGCCGCCGGGGTCGATGAACGTTCCGGACGTGGACTGGTAGGAGACGCCGGGGTTCAGGTTAGGCGTGTGCTGGAACGTGCAGTGGCTCCCCGACTCCGCCCCGGACGGGACGGTGCCGACGGCGAAGGCGCCGAAGGCCAGGGTCAGGGAGGCACCGAGCATGATGAGCGCCTTGCGCAGCATGTGGTTTCTCCTCGTAGGCCCCATGGGGTGATGGGGCGGGTGGCAAATTGTCCCATTCCTCACGCACTACGGCGAGTCACCACCACTTCACATTTCTGTAGACCGTTCTCAGGTCGGCGACAGTCGCCGGCGGCCGGCTGGTAGACCGGACCGCATGGATTTCACGCCCGACCCCGACGAGGCGCTGATCCGGGACGCCGTCCGGGCGGTCTGCGCCCGCTTCGACGACACCTACTGGTCGCAGCGCGACGCCCGCCACGAGTTCCCCTGGGACTTCTACGCCGCCATGGCCGACGGCGGTTGGGTCGGCATCGCCATCCCCGAGGCCTACGGCGGCGGCGGGCGGGGCATCAGCGAGGCGTCGATCGTGCTGGAGGAGGTGGCCGCTTCGGGGGCGGCGATGAACGGCTGCTCGGCCGTCCACCTCTCGATCTTCGGCATGCACCCGGTCGTGCTCCACGGATCGGAGGAGATGCGCCGGAAGTACCTCCCCCGGGTGGCCCAGGGCGACCTCCACGTGGCTTTCGGCGTGACCGAGCCCGACGCCGGCACCGATACGCCCTCGATCACGACCCGGGCCGTCCGGGAGCCCGACGGCCGCTACCGCATCCGGGGCCGGAAGGTGTGGACGTCGAAAGCCCTCGAGGCCGAACGGGTGCTGCTGCTGTGCCGGACGACGCCCCTCGAGGACTGCGCCAAATGGACCGACGGGATGACGCTGTTCCTGGCCGATCTCAAGGATCCGGCCGTCACGATCACGCCGATCCCCAAGACCGGTCGGAATGCCGTGGCTTCCTGCGAGGTCGTCTACGACGACCTGCGGGTGGAGGAGGCCGACCGGGTCGGCGAGGAGGGCCGCGGCTTCTGGTATCTCGTCGACGGGCTCAACGCCGAGCGGATCCTCATCGCCTCCGAGGCCCTCGGTGTCGGACGGGCGGCGCTGCGCCGGGCCGTGGCCTACGCCAAGGAACGAGTCGTCTTCGGCCGGCCGATCGGCCAGAACCAGGCGGTGGCCTTCCCCCTGGCCGAGATCCACGCGCGGCTGCGGGCGGCGGAGATGATGACCCGCCGGGCGGCCTGGCTGCTCGACCGGCGGATGCCCTGTGGCGAGGACGCCAACCTCGCCAAGTACCTCGCCGCCGAGGCGGGGTTCGCCGCCGCCGACCACGCCGTCCAGGTCCACGGCGGGTTCGGCTACGCCGAGGAGTACCACGTGGCCCGCTATTGGCGGGAGGCCCGGCTGATGAAGATCGCCCCGATCACCCAGGAACTCGTGCTGGCCTACGTCACCGAGCACGTCCTGGGGCTGCCGAGGAGCTACTGATCATGTGCGGCACGGGAGCTGGTAAGGCTGCCGGGTCCATGGCCCGGGAGGTAGGGGCCCGGGCCATGGACACGGTCAGGGGATCCGATCGTCAGGCGGCGTCGTAGATCCGGCGCCGCGTCCAGAGCCAGGCGACGCCGCCGATCAGAAGGGCCCCGAAGCCCAGCCCGGTCAGCCACAGCGATGCACCTCCGCCGTGGTGCTGCACATGGCCGGCCTGGCTGAGCGGCGGGGCGGCATTGTCCATCGGTGCTTCGTCGGCCGGGCTGTTCGCCGCGGCGTTGGGTGAGGCGTTGAAGTCCGGCGGGAGGTCCGGCACGGCGGCCGGGTCGGGGGTCGGGTCGGGGGCCTTGGTCGTCGAGGTGGCGCCGTCGGCGCCGGAGGCCAGCGACGGGTCGTCGGACGACGGCGCCGGGCTGCCCGCACCGCCCGATCCACTGGCGGCGGCGGTGCCGTCGGCGGCGGGGGCGGGTGGCGCCGACGAGTCGGGCGCCGGGCCGGCGCCACCGCCGGAGTCGAGCCGGTGGCTGATATCGGCCGGCATGGGGTCACCCGAGCCGGCCTGGTCGCCGCCGCCGGCATCGGCCTGGCTCGGCGGAGTCTGGTCGGCCGGGGCGCCGGCCTGGTCGCCGGACGTCGGCTGCGATCCCTGGTCGGGCGCCGGGGCGGGCTGCGCCTGGTCGGGCGGCGGGGCCGGCTGCGCCTGGTCGGGCGGCGGAGCGGCCTGGTCGGGGGGAGGGGCCGGTGCCGTCTGGTCGGGCGGGGCGCCCGGGGGCGGCGGGGACGGGGCGGCGCTCTGTTCGGGCGGGGGAGCGGCCCGGGGGGCGGGCGGCGTGACGCGTGCGCC
>JAICYE010000187.1 GCA_025934385.1 Acidimicrobiia bacterium
ACTCGAGCACCGCCGGGTGGCGGGCGACGGCCTGCTCCACCACGATCGTCGAGATGTTCTCGCCGCCGGAGATGATGATGTCCTTCTTGCGGTCGCGCAGCTCGATGGCTCCGCCGGGATGCATGACGGCGAGGTCGCCGGAGTGGAACCAGCCGCCCCGGAAGGCCTCGGCGGTGGCGTCGGGCTGGTCGTAGTAGCCCTTCATGACGTCGTTGCCCCGCATGCAGACCTCGCCGAGCGTCTCGCCGTCCCGGGGGACGTCGGCCATGTCGTCGCCCACCACCCGGACGGGGTCGGCGATCACGTAGGCCTGGCCCTGGCGGGCCAGGAGGCGGGCCCGCTCGTCGGCCGGGAGGCCGTCCCAGCCGTCGTGCCAGTCACAGACGGTGTAGGGGCCGTACGTCTCGGTGAGGCCGTAGACGTGCACGGCCCGGAAGTTGAGCTCGGCGAGCTGGCCGAGCAGCGTCGGAGACGGCGGCGCCCCGGCCACGGTGATCGTCACCGGCCCGTCGAGCCGGTGGGCGGCCGGGTCGTTGACGACGCCGATGTGGACGGTGGGCGCGCCGTTGAAGTGCGTCACGCCCTCGCTCCCGAGCAGCTCCCAGATCCGGGCCGGGTCGACCTTGCGGAGGCAGACGTGGCGGCCGGCCACCGCCGTCACCGCCCACGTGAAGCACCAGCCGTTGCAGTGGAACATCGGCAGGGTCCACAGATAGACGGACTCGAAGCCCATCGACGTGGTGACGACCTCGCCGAGGGCGTTGAGGTACGAGCCGCGGTGGGTGTACATCACGCCCTTGGGCCGGCCCGTCGTCCCCGACGTGTAGTTGATCGAGATCGTCTCCTCCTCGTCGTCGAGCCACGACTCGGGGAAGGGGTCGCCGGGGGGACGGGCGCCGGCCTCGGCCAGCCGGTCCTCGTAGGGATCGCCCGGCGCGCCGGTGTCGTCGATGCGGACGACGGTGATTCCCTCGAGGTCGAGCGGCTCGGTCGCCGGCTCCAGCTCGGCGTCGACGAAGAGGAAGCGGGCGCCGGAATGGCCGAGGATGTAGCCGACCTCCTCGGAGCTGAGCCGGGTGTTGATGGCCACCAGCACGCCGCCGGCGGCCGGGACGCCGTAGTGGGCCTCGAGCATGGCCGGCGTGTTGGGCGACAGGAAGGCGACCCGGTCGCCGCGCTCGAGCCCGGCGGCCGTCAGGGCGCGGGCGAGCCGGTCGACCCGGCCTTCGAACTCCCGGTACGTGTAGCGGCGCTCACCGTGCACCACCGCCGTCCGGTCGGGGAACACCGACGCGCTCCGGCGCAGGAAGCTGATCGGGGTGAGCTCCGTGCGGTAGGGCCTGCTCGTCTGCTCGCTCATCGTCCCGGGATGCTATCGGCGCCGGCCCGGGGCGGATCGCGCCGGCCACGAGCGTCACCTCCCGGTCGGCCAGCGCCCGGGCCCGATCGAGCTCGTGGGAGACGAGCAGCACCGTCCGGCCGTCGTCGGCGGTGCTGCGCAGCAGGCCGTCGAGGAGGTCGCGGCCGGTGGCGTCGAGACCGGCGTGGGGTTCGTCGAGCAGCAGCAGCCGGGGGCGGCGGGCCAGCGCCACGGCCAGGCCCGTCCGCCGCTGCTGGCCGGCCGACAGGCGCCCGAAGGCCACGCCGGCCAGCCGGCCCAGGCCGAGTTGGTCGATGACGGCGTCGGCGTCGGCCCCCCGTCCCCCGCCGGCCCGGACCCAGAAGCGCACGTTCTCCCGCACGGTGAGGTCGTCGTAGGCCCCGGGGGCGTGGCCGACCAGCGCCAGCTCCGAGCGGACGGTCTGGCGGTCGGCGGCGAGGTCGTGGCCGAGCACGACGGCCGTGCCGGCCGACAGGGGCAGGAGCCCGGCCAGCAGCCGGAGCAGCGTCGTCTTGCCGGCGCCGTTGGGGCCGGCCACCAGCACCACCTCGCCCGGGGCCGCGTCGAGGTCGACGCCGGCCAGCGCCGGGAAGCGGCCGACGAGGCAGACGGCGGAGCGCAGGTGGACGGCGGAAGGACTCAGATTCAACTCCCGGGCGGGCTTTTTCTTCACCTCAGTGTACGAAGGGAAAATCCTGGCGCCGGTAGCCTGAAGTGGTGGATCGCCTCCGCTCCGTGCTCAGCGCCCTGGGTGCCGCCCTCACCGGCGCCGGCGTCCTCATCCTGCTGTTCGTCGCCTACCAGCTGTGGGGAACGGGCCTGTACACGGCCCGCCAGCAGGACAGCCTGAAGTCTCAGTTCAAGCAGCAGGCCCACATCGACCCGGCGGCGTCGTCCACGACGTCGACGACGGTCGACCCCTTGCACCTGCCGCCGGCGCCCCCGACGGGCGACGCGGTGGCCAACATCCGCATTCCCAAGATCGGCGTCGACAAATACGTGGTGCAGGGGGTCGGGGAGCCCGACCTCCGCAAGGGGCCGGGGCATTACCCGCAGACGCCGATGCCCGGGGAGCAGGGCAACGCCGCCATCGCCGGCCACCGCACGACCTACGGCGCGCCGTTCAACCGCCTCGACGAGCTGTCGCCGGGCGACGACGTCCTCGTCACCACGCTGAAGGGCAGCTTCACCTACAAGGTGGTCACGACCCACGTGGTGAAGCCCGACCAGGTCGAGGTGCTCGACCCCACGCCGACGCCGACGCTGACGCTGACCACCTGCAACCCGAAGTACTCGGCCAGCCAGCGGCTGATCGTGGTGTCCACGCTCGCGCCGGGGCAGACAGCCAGCCCGGCCACGCCGCCGCCCACGACCGCGTCGGGGGTGGGTGGGAAGCCCCAGGCGCTGCCCGGGGAGGGCCTGGGTGACGCCGGCCTGGCCAGCGGCCGGTCGAAGGTGCCCACCGTCCTGTGGGGGTTGTTCACGGCCCTGATCGGGCTGGGCTGGTGGCTGGCGATCCGTCGGCGCCGGCACTGGCTCAGCTACCTGGCTCCGGCGGTGCCCTTCCTCGTCGCCCTGTTCTTCTTCTACGCCCACCTCGAGCTGCTGCTGCCGGCGAACTTCTAGCCCGCCCCTAGAAGGAGGCGGCGAAGGTGGCCAGCGTGCGGTAGCGGCGATTGGCGCAATCGGCTTCGAGCAGATGGGCCTGGGTGGCGCCGAAGTGGTGGCCGGGGCCGAAGCGGACGGGCGGGAACACCCCGGAGGCGAACTCCTGGCCCGACTCCAGCGTGGCCATGAACCGGGCCCGGCCGAGGCCGGGGCCGGCGGCGGCCAGGAAGCGGTGCAGCGTTTTGGACATGCCCCACACCGCCAGGCCGAGGTCGTCGGGTTCGGCGCCGTTGTTGTACTTGCGGTAGGCGGGCTTGTAGTCGGCGTCGAAGCGGTCGATGACGTCGAGTTCAGGGAAGGGCGACAGGAACCGGGCGCCGGCGATCGACGGGCAGCCGAACTCGGCCACCAGGTTGAGGCCGTTGGACATGCCCGGCCCGATCCACAGCGGCGTGTAGGCCTGGCCCTGGGCGGAATGGGCCAGGTCGAGGAACGTGACCGGGGCGATCATGAGCAGCACGGCCTCGGCCCCGGAGGCCCGGAGGTTGTTGGCCTCGGCCAGGACCTCGGACTGCGACGGCTGCTTGGAGATCCGGTCGGCCCGGACGACGGTGAGCCCGACGTCCTTCGCCGAGCCGACGAGGCCGGTGAACGTGTCGTCGTAGTTCGGTGTGTTGACGACGAGGACCGCCACCCTGGTCTTGCCGGCCCGCTTGACCGCCTGGGCCACCAGGGGGGCCTGCTGGGGGAAGCTCATGGAGATGGCGAAGTAGTTGGCCAGGCCGGCCACCGCCGCCTCCCCGCCCCCGCTCGAGATGTAGGGCACGCCGACCTGGCTGGCGTAGCGGGCGCAGGAGACCACCTGATCGGTGCCGATGCCGACCAGGAGGAAGGCGTGGTCCTGCTCGACCATCTCCCGGCACACGGTGACGGCCCGGGACGGGTTGTACTGGTCGTCGCGGAAGACCACCCGCACGTTGCGGCCGAAGATGCCGCCGCGGTCGGCGAGCCACTTCCAGTAGAGGTCCTTGGCTTTGTCGACGCTGTCCTCGGGAACGGGCGCGGCCCCGGTCAGCGGAGCGTGGATGCCGATCACGATCTCCTTGTCGGAGAGACCGTCGCGGTCGCGGGGCCCGGCGGCGGGCCCGGTCGGGGTCGGGACGGTGGTGGAGGTCGGCGGGAGATCGGGGGCTCCGGCGAGACCAACGGCGGTGGCGGCGCGGCCGGAGGCGGGGGACGGTGCGGCCGGCCCGCTCGACCGCGTGATCGGGGTGCCGGCTCCGCCGGCCGGGCCGCTCGACGTCAGCGGCCCCGATCGGGGCGAGAGCCCGGGCTGCGCAGCGGTGCTCACGCTGCCGGGGGTGGTGGACGACAGCGCGGAGCTCGCGGCCGGCGGGGCGGCCGGCGCCACGGCCGGAGCCGGAGCGGCCGACGCCTCGGCATCCCCGACGCCGGCCTTCTGGCCGCAGGCGGCCGAGGCGAGCAGCGCCGCGGCGATCAGCGCCCTGGTGCCCCGCAGCCGGAAGCCCTGGCCAGCCATGGCGGCCAAGGGTACCGACGGTGCGGCGGGGCGTCACCCGGAGGCCGGCGGCTCCAGCGCCTCCACGACGGGACGGTCGTGGTTGTACGTCAGCAGGGGAAGCGCCTCGGGCACCGGCAGCCAGCGGAGCTCGTCGATCTCGGCGTTGGGCGTGAAGCCGTCGTCGGCGACCGGCTCCATGGCCCAGTACCGCACGAGCTTGTCGCGACCCTTGTTGTCGCGGTACCGGGTCGAGGGCAGCTCGCGACCCAGCCGGCAGGTGAGGCCGGTCTCCTCCCGCACCTCCCGGAGGGCGCACTCCTCGTCGCTCTCGCCGTCGTCAGCCTTGCCCTTGGGCAGCGACCAGTCGTCGTAGCGGGGGCGGTGGACGACGAGGATCCGGACGGGGCTGTCGCCGCCGTCGTCATCTCGCCAGATGACGCCGCCGGCGGCCCGGACCGGCGTGACCGGCGCTGCCGCGTCTTCCGGGGACATTCGCGAGAGGCTATGGCCGTGCCCGGGCGCCTTCCACTCCGCCGCCTCGTCGCGGCCGCCGCCGTGGCGGCGTCGGTGCTCCTGGCGCGGCCGCCGGGCGCCGCCGGGAGCGGCGAGGCGGCGTCCCGTCCGCCCGTCCGGCGGGTGCTGGTCCTGTCGCTGCCCGGCACGACCTGGGCCGACATCGCCGGCGCCGACGTCCCCCACCTGGACGCCCTCTTCGCCGGCGCGGCCGTCGGCAGCACGTCGGTGCGGACGATCAGGCGGCAGACCCGGCCCGGCGATGGCTACACGACGATCGGCGCGGGCACGGCCGCGGCCGGCGTCCCGGCGGGGGAGGGCTTGGCCTTCGATGCCGGCGAGCCGGGGCCGAGCGGGCCGGGGCCCGGTTCGGCCGGTCTTCATCCCGGCCCGCCGGTCGCCGGCCCGCCGGGGAGTGTCGTGGC
>JAICYE010000047.1 GCA_025934385.1 Acidimicrobiia bacterium
GCCTCTCGGGTGCGGGCGCGGGGGGCGGTATTGGTTTTGGTGTTCGACCGGGGGGGGGCGGGGGGGCGCACGACCTCGATGGCGCCCATCCGCTCCAGCCGGGCCAGGGCCGGGTACAGCGAGCCGTACGACACGCCCCAGACGTGGCCGAGCGTGTCGTTGAGCCGCTTCTTCAGCTCGTAGCCGTGGAGCGGAGCTTCCGTCAGGAGGCCGAGGATGGCGAGTTCAAGCATGGTCAGATATATCGACTCGATATATCGGCGCAGCGTTACATGGGCGGGTCGCGAAGTCAAACACCGCGAACCGTCCCGCTGTGCTGTTCTTTTGGGGACGGGTCCTCGATCGCGTCCCTCCCCGCCTCGGTACACTCGATTTGATGCGCCGCCAGATCGACTACCGCCTCGCCCGACGAGCGGTCCTGCGCGACTGGCACTTGGGAAAGGTCGGCCGGTCAGAGGTCTGCGACGCCCACCCGGAGCTGGTGCGGGCCGCCCGCCACCTCGGGGAGGAGACCGCCCAGGACTGCCCGATCTGCGAGAAGTCGAAGCTGCGGCTGGTGTCCTACGTCTACGGCGACTCGCTCAAGGCGGCCAACGGCCGCTGCATCTCGAACCAGGGCGAGCTCGACCGCCTCGGTGAGAATTGCGACGAGTTCACCTGTTACGTGGTCGAGGTCTGCACCGGGTGCAGCTGGAACCACCTGACCCGGAGCTACCTCCTGGGTCGCCGCCACGCCGGCTAGGTGTAGGAGCTACTCCTCGGCCAGGTGCGGGTACTGCGTGGTGCACGAGATGCACCACAGCTCCGGCGTCTCCTCGGTGCTCTTGATCTCGCCCGGGTGCTCCGGGTCCATGTAGACCCGGCGCACCTGGAGGAGCTCGACGTCGGGGGTGCCGCAGTTCTCGCAGGCTCGCTCCACGGTTTCCGAGATTAATCGTGGGCGGTCGGTACACTGGCGATCGCCGCCGGGAGCCGCCCGCGCCCCGGACGTGCGGTGGTCGGCTCCATGAGCGCACCGCTTGCAGCTCCCGCCATCCGGGCCCGGAAGGGCGATGGCACCCCGCTGGTGATGGTCACCGCCTACGACACGCCCTCGGCCCGCATCGTCGACGACGCCGGCGCCGACATCATCCTCGTCGGCGACAGCGTGGCCATGGTGGTCCTCGGCTACGACGACACGCTGTCGGTCACGGTCGACGACATGGCCCACCACACGGCCGCCGTCGCCCGGGCGAGGCCGAAGGCGATGGTGGTGGCCGACATGCCGTGGATGAGCTACCACGTCTCCCGGGAGGAGACCGTGCGCAACGCCGCCCGGCTGTTGCGGGCCGGGGCGTCGGCGGTGAAGGTCGAGGGCGGCCGGAAGCGGCTCGAGGCGATCGGCGCCATCCTCGACGCCGAGATCCCGGTGATGGGCCACCTCGGGCTCACGCCGCAGTCCGTCCACATGCTCGGCGGGTTCAAGGTGCAGGCCAAGGAGTTCGACGCCGCCCGGGCGCTGCTCGACGACGCCGTCGCCCTGGCCGAGGCCGGCTGCTTCTCGATCGTGCTGGAGTGCGTGCCCGACGCCGTGGCGACGATGGTGACCGAGACGGTGCCCGTCCCCACCATCGGAATCGGGGCCGGCGTCCACTGCGACGGCCAGGTGCTCGTCTTCCACGACCTGCTCGGCCTGAACGGCGGACGGGCGCCGAAGTTCGTGCGCCGGTACGCCGACCTCCGGGGCGACGCCACGGCCGCCGTGGCCCAGTTCGCTGACGACGTGCGCTCGGGCCGGTACCCTTCCGAGTCCGAGACCTACCACTTCGCCGACGGCACCCCGGTGCCCGGGCTCTACCAGGCGGCGAGTGCGTGACGTCGACGACGGAGGCGCCTGCCGCATGACCGACCTGGGCCACGACCCCCCCGAGGACCTGGCGGAGCCGACTCCGGCCGGGCCGGCCGAGGTCGTGGCCGGGCTCGGCAAGGCCTACCGCAAGTGGCTGATCGGCCTCGGCTGCGTCGTGGCCTTCGTCCTCTTCCTGTTGTGGGGGTCGAACCGCCCGGTCAACCCGACGTTCCTCGACACGTCCTCGAAGACAAGGGCTCCCACCGGGCCGTCCTTCGCCGAGAAGAAGGTCGGGGTCGGCTCGAGCTGCCTCAAGGTGCTGGTGGCCGACACCCCGGAGAAGCGGGCCGAGGGCCTGCGCCACCGTGACAACCTCAACGGCGACGACGGCATGATCTTCGAGTTCGGCCAGACGATGGACCACGAGAAGACGCGCTTCACCATGTCGGACGTGAAGTTCCCCCTCACCATCGGCTTCTACGACCAGAGCGGGGTGCGGGTCGACGCCACCGACATGACGCCGTGCTCCGGGTCCGACGCCAGCTGCCCGAGCTACGGCTCCAAGGACAATTTCAACACCGCCATCGAGACGCCGAAAGGCAAGCTACCCGACGGGCCGTTGACCGCCTGCCCCGGATCGTAACCTGGAGCGGGTGAGCACCTACCTCTTCGAGCACACCTGGGACGAGGAGCGTCGCCGGCTCGACCTGCTGCAGGAGGTCTTCGACCCGGCCACCCGCCAGTATCTGGACCGGATCGGGGTACCGCCCGGCGGGCGCTGTCTCGAGGTGGGGGGCGGCGCCGGATCCGTCGCCCGGTGGCTCTGCCAGCAGGTCGGGCCGGCCGGGCGGGTCGTGGCCACCGATCTCGACACCGACTTCCTCGAGACGCTGACCGAGGAGAACCTCGAGGTCCGCCGGCACGACATCGTCTCCGACGACCTCGAGACGGGCGCCTTCGACCTGATCCACTCCCGGCTGGTCCTGGAGCACATTCCGGAGCGCGACCACGTCGTGCGGCGGCTGGGGGCGGCGCTGCGGCCGGGCGGATGGCTGGTCCTGGAGGACTTCGACTGGGGCTCCATGGCCGTCGCCACCGGCTGCCCCGCCGCCGAACTGCTGGAGCGGGCCCACGCCGCCGCCCGCCCGCTGTTCACCGCCGCCGGTTACGACTGCGAGCACGGCCGGCGTCTGCCCGGGGGGCTGGCGGCGGCCGGGCTGGTCGACGTCGGAGCCGAGGGACGGGTCTACGTCGGCGTGCCCCGGTCGCCGGCGCGGGCCTGGTGGCGGCTCACCATGGCCAAGCTCGGCCCGGGCTTCGAGAAGGCCGGCGTCTTCTCCTCCGACGAGGTCCAGGAACTGCTGGATCGCTTCGGCGACGAGGAGCTCTGCTTCCAGCTGCCGACGCTGATCACGGCCTGGGGTCGTCTCCCGGGATAACTGTCACAGGGTCGGCGTATCGTGCATGGCGATGGGCGGCACCGAAGCTGTTAACGTTCCTCGTCCTACCGGGAGTGCGTGGCTCTGCGGGGCCGCGTTCTCCCATCACCCGTCCTGCTCCCCGGCGAGGGGAGCCCGCAGGCCCACCTGCGGTCCACAGGAGGTGCACGGTCCATGAGGCCGTACGAGGTCATGCTCATCTTCGATGCCGGCCTGGAGGAGGAGACGATCCGGGCGGCGATCGATCGCTACGCGGAGTTCATCCGCAGCCGGGGTGGAAACCCCGGTCGCGTCGACCGCTGGGGCAGACGACGCTTCGCCTACGAGCTCCGCCACCGCTGGGAGGGCTACTACGTCCTCATGGAGTTCACCGCGGGGGTGGAGATCGAGGAGGAGCTGCACCGGATGCTCTCCCTTGCCGACGAAGTCCTCCGCCACAAGGTGGTCCGCATTCCCGAGAAAGCCCTGAAGGCCCGGGCGGCCCCGGCAGCGGCATCCGCGGCGGAAGCGTAGGAAGGAAGGCAGAAGATGGCCGGCAACAACGTCACCATCGTGGGCAACATCACCCGCGACCCCGAGCTCCGGTTCACCCCCAGCGGCCAGGCCAACGCCCGGCTCGGCGTCGCCGTCAACCGGAAGTGGCAGGACCGCAACAGCGGCGAATGGCAGGAGGCCACCAGCTTCTTCGACGTGATCTGCTGGCGGGAGCTGGCCGAGAACGTGAGCGAGTCGCTCAAGAAGGGCACGCGGGTCATCGTGACCGGGCGGCTGGAGCAGCGCAGCTGGGAGCAGGACGGGAACAAGCGCAGCGTCGTCGAGATCAACGCCGACGAGGTCGCCCCGAGCCTGCGCTGGGCCACGGCCAAGGTCGAGAAGACCGAGCGCCGCAGCGGCGGAGACCAGGGGGGAGGTGGGGGCGGGAGCGGCTTCGGCCGCTCCGCACCGGCCGCCGCCGACCCGCCGCCCTACGACGACTTCGGCGACGAGCCCTTCTAGGCACCAGGGAGTAGTCCGAACGTGAAGATCGTGCTGCGGGCCGACGTCGACAACCTCGGCCACAAGGGCGACCTCATCGAGGTGGCCCCCGGCTACGCCCGGAACTACCTCGTGCCGAAGGGCCTGGCCATGGCGGCCACCCCGGGCATCGAGCGCCAGGCCGAGTCGATGCGTCGCTCCCGCCAGGTCCGCGACCGGCGGGAGAAGGAAGGGGCGGAGGCCACCGCCCGCCAGCTGGCGGCCAAGCGGGTCGAGATCAAGGCCCGGGCCGGCGAGGGCGGGCGCCTGTTCGGCTCGGTCACCTCGGCCGACATCGCCGAGGCGGTGGAGGCGCAGACCGGCGTCAAGCTCGACCGGCGCAAGATGTCGGTGGAGCCGATCAAATCCCTGGGAACGCACGAGGTTCCGATCCGCCTCCACAGCGAGGTCGAGGTCCCGCTGACGATCGAGGTCGTCCCGCAGTAGCTGTCTTCCTGGGCGGCTCCGCCGCCCCCGCCGGGCGGAGGCCCGGCGGGGGCCCGGCTCCTCCGAGCATGGGGCCCCTGCCCCATGCCGGCCGTGGCCGGTGGACGCGCCTTTGTGCTGTTACGTCTTGACGTCGCTTCGGCGCGGGAGCATGATCGAACGTATGTTCGTGGTTGTGGTGCGAGGATGGGGATAACTTCCCCGACAAATCCACAGGTTCTTCCCCTTCCTCCCCACAAGGCTTCGACGCGACGATGACGCCCCTGAGCAGACGGCGGGCGGAGAAGAGGCGGGCGGGTGGTGCAGTCGATCAGTGATATGCGGCCGCAACCGGCGCGGCCGTCGGGGGGGCGTGTCCCGCCCCACAACATCGAGGCCGAGGAGTCGCTCCTCGGGGCGATGCTCCTGTCGAAGGACGCCATCGCTTCGGCGGTGGAGTCGGTCAGCCCGGAGGACTTCTACAAGCCGGCGCATGGCCACCTCTTCGAGGCGATCCAGACGCTCTACGGCCGGGGGGAGCCGGTCGACCCGGTGACGGTGGCCGAGGAGCTGCGGAGGGCCGACCTCCTCGAGGCGCTCGGAGGCAAGCAGGCGATCCTGCGGATCCAGGTCGGCACGCCGGCGGCGGCCAACGCCGCCCACTACGCCAAGATCGTCGAGGAGCACGCGCTGCTACGCCGTCTGATCAGCGTGGCCGGCGAGATCGCCGAGATGGGCTACGAGATGCCCGACGATGTGACCGGGACGCTCGACCGGTCCGAGACGCTCATCTTCGAGGTGGCCAACCGGCGGCTGTCGTCGTCGCTGAAGGGGATCTATCCAGCGCTGCAGGAGAGCCTGGAGCAGCTCGAGGCGCTGTTCGAGCGGGACGGTTCGATGACCGGCGTCCCGTCGGGCTACATCGATCTCGACGAGGTGCTGCTCGGCTTCCAGCCGTCGAACCTCATTGTGGTGGCGGCCCGGCCCGGGCAGGGCAAGACGAGCTTCGCCCTCGGGGCGGCGTCCCACGTGGCCCTCGAGACGCGGCGGCCGGTGGTGTTCTTCTCGATGGAGATGGGCTACCTGGAGCTGACCCAGCGGATGCTGGCCGCCGAAGCCGGGGTCAACTCCCGCCTGCTGCGGACGGGCCGCATCCCCGAGAGCGACTGGACGAAGATCAGCCACGCCGTCGGCCGGCTGGCCGAGGCGCCGTTCTACATCGACGACAACGCCCATCTCACCGTGATGGAGATGCGGGCCAAGTGCCGCCGCCTCAAGGCCATGCACGGCGACCTCGGCCTCGTCGTCGTCGACTACCTCCAGTTGATGAGCACCCCCCGCCGGTCGGAGAACCGCCAGGTCGAGGTGTCGGAGCTGTCCCGGGGCCTCAAGATCCTGGCCCGCGACCTCGAGACCCCGGTGATGGCCCTGTCCCAGCTCAACCGCTCGCTGGAGTACCGCACCGACAAGCGCCCGATGCTCGCCGATCTCCGTGAGTCGGGCTGCCTGACCGGCGACACCCGACTCCTCCGGGCCGACAACGGCTCCGAGGTGACCCTGGCCGAGCTCGTCCGCACCGCCGCCCGCAACGTGCCCGTCTGGAGCCTCGATGAGGGGTGGCGCCTCGTCCCCGCCACCCTGACCCACGCCTTCCCGAGCGGCGTGAAGCCCGTCTACCGCCTCCGGCTGGCGTCCGGCCGCCAGCTCCGCGCCACCGCCAACCACAAGTTCCGCACGGTCAACGGCTGGGAAGCCCTCGGGCGCCTCATCCCAGGCGATCGCATCGCCGTGCCTCGGCTGGTGCCCGCTCCCGACCGCACGCGGCGGTGGCCGGAGGCCGAGGTCGTCCTGCTCGCCCACCTCCTCGGCGACGGCAGCATCCGGCGGCGACAGCCGCTCTTCTACGTGAGCACCGACGAGGCGAACCTGGCCGCGGTCAGCGCTGCCGCCGCCCATTTCGGCGTCGAGGCTCGGCGGGAGCCGACGAAGGGTTGTCGGCGGCTGGCGCTGCCGGCTCCGACAAGGCTCGCCCGGGGTCGTCGGAACCCGATCGCCGCTTGGCTCGACGGGCTCGGCGTGTACGGGCGGCGGGCCTATGAGATGTTTGTTCCGGCCCAGGTGTTCTCGCTGCCCGATGACCAGGTGGCCCTGTTCCTCCGGCATCTGTGGGCCACCGACGGTTCCGTGACCGTACGTCCGGCGGGCGCCTCCGGGCCGCCGGGCCGGGTCTACTACGCCAGCACAAGCCGGGCGCTCATCGAGGACGTTCGGCTGCTTCTGCTTCGGCTGCGTATTCAGTCGCGAGTGAAGTCGACGACGAAGGCCGGCTACCGCGCCTGTTTCCAGGTCGACATCTACGGCGTGGCCGACCAGCGGCGCTTCTGCGAGGTCGTAGGGGTGCACGGCGAGCGGGGTGTCGCCTGCCGACGCCTCCTCTCCGCCATCGAGGGTCGTGTCGCCAATCCGAACGCCGACACGATCCCCAGGGAGATCCGACCCCGCATCGTGGCCGCCATGGCGCGCGCCGGGCTGAGCCACCGCGACCTGGCGACCGCCCTTGGCGAGCAGTACTGCGGCAGCTACCTCCTCGGCAGCGAGCGTCGGGCCCGTTCGTCACCCCGGGGCCGCCTGGAGGCGATCGCCCAGGCCTTGGGAGACAAGGAACTCCTCGCCCTGGCCACGTCCGACGTGGCCTGGGACCGGATCGTGGCCATCGAGCCGCTCGGGGAGGAGGAGGTTTTCGACGCCACCGTGCTCGGCACCCACAACTTCGTGGCCGACGGCGTGGTGGCCCACAACTCGATCGAACAGGACGCCGACGTCGTGGCGTTCATCTACCGGGACGACTCCTACAACCCGGAGTCGAACGAGAAGGGCACGGCCGAGATCATCGTGGCCAAGCACCGCAACGGCCCGACCGCCAAGGTCCGCCTGGCCTTCCTCGAGCACCTCACCAAGTTCGCCAACATGGCCCGCCGGTAGCCGGAGCGACGCGCCGGATTGGACGGTGTCGCCGGGCAGGCCGAAAGCTACGCACGGCGATCAGCGACACGAACGGAGGCGGGGCGGGATGGCACTGGAAGGCGAGTACGTACCGAGCGCGGCGAAGTGGGTGCGCGACCAGGTCGAGGCCTACGAGCGCTCCGGCGGCCGGGAGGCCAACACCCTGCGCGACACCGGCCTGCCGGTGATCATCGTGACCATGCGGGGCAACAAGAGCGGGAGCGTCCGCAAGATCGCCCTGATGCGGGTGGAGCACGGCGGCGAGTACGCCCTGGTCGCCTCGAAGGGCGGGTCCCCCCAGCACCCGGTCTGGTACCACAACCTGAAGGCGCACCCCGACGAGGTCACCGTCCAGGACGGGCCGACCCCGATGCCGGTCAGCGTGCGGGAGGTCAGCGGCGACGAGCGGGCCGCCTGGTGGGAGCGGGCGGTCGCCGCCTATCCCCCCTACGCCGAGTACCAGCAGAAGACCGACCGGCAGATCCCGGTCTTCGTGGCCGGCCCGAAGAAATAGGCGCCGCGCCGGCGGCGTTCGAAGTGACATGCGGTTCCTGAGGCGGCGCCCGGCGGCGACGCTGCCTTCCGACTGGGTGCAGATCGTCGAGCGCAACGTCGCCCACTGGGCCGTCCTCGACGCCGATGAGCGGGCGCGGCTCCGGCAGGACATGGAGGCGCTGGTCGGGCGGAAGCGGTGGGAGGCGGCCCAGGGCTTCAGCCTCACCGACGAGATCCGCACGGTCGTCGCCGCCCAGGCGGCGCTGCTGATCCTCGGCCTCGACTTCCGCTGGTACCGGGCGGTGCAGGCGATCGTCGTCCACCCGTCGATCGTCGTGTCCCACGAACCGAGGCCCGGGCCGGCCGGTACGTACGAGGACGGCCCGTTCACGCTGCTCGGCCTGGCCGATCACAACTACGGCCCGGTCCTCATCGCCTGGGACGAGGCCCGGGCCAACGCCCGTCACCCGGAGCGGGGCCACGACGTCGTCCTGCACGAGTTCGCCCACAAGCTTGACATGCTCGACGACGTCGTCAACGGGACGCCGCCGCTCCACCGCCGGGAGGACGGCCCGGCCTGGCACGACGTCTGCACCCGGGAGCTGGCCCTGCTCCGGGCCGGCTACGGCTGGCCGCTGCGGGACTACGGCGGCACCGACCCCGGCGAGTTCTTCGCCGTGGCCACCGAGGCCTTCTTCGACCTGCCGCTGGAGCTGGAGGCGGCCAAGCCCGAGCTCTACGGGGTGCTGCGGACGTTCTACCGCCAGGACCCGGCCGCCCGGGCCCGCCGAGCGGCGGGCGGGGAGCCCGTCCTCTAGCCTCGTTTCCATGGAGATCTCAGACTGGCTCGACGCCGTCCGCACCAACTCGGCGCTGCTGGCCCGGGCCGCCCGGAAAGCCGGTCCCGAGGCGCCCGTCGCCACCTGCCCCGGGTGGACGATGTCCGACCTCCTCAGCCACGTCAGCGCCGTGCACCGATGGGTGACCGAGATCGTGCAGACGAAGGCGCAGGAACGGGTGCGCCGCTCCGAGGTGCCCCAGCCGGGCGCCGGCGACGACCTCGTCGGGTGGTTCGAGGCCGGCGCGGCCGGCGTGGCGAGCGCCCTGGAAGCGATCGACCCCGAGACGCCGGTGTGGACGTGGGTCTCGAACGGCCCCGCTCCGGCCCGCTTCTGGAGCCGGCGGATGGCCCATGAGACGGCGATCCACCGGATCGACGCCGAGTCGGCCGCCGCCGGTCCCGGCGCGGTCGAGCCGGCGGGGCTGGCCGCCGACGGGATCGACGAGGTGCTCGACCTCCTGGCCACGGTCCAGATGGGGCCGGAGGACCGTCTGGCCGGCTTCACGGCGAGCTACCACTTCCACACCACCGACGTCCCCGGCGAGTGGATCATCGCCATAGTCGGCGGCAGCGACCGCGTCACGGTGCGCCGGGAGCACGCCAAGGCCGACGTCGCCGTTCGGGGCTCGGCCTCCGACCTGGAGCTGTTCGTCTACAACCGCCGGGGCGGCGACGGCCTCGACGTCTTCGGCGACCCGGCCCTGGTCGCCGCCTGGAGCGAACGCGTCCACTTCTGATGGGCTTCTACGACGAGGTCCTCCGGGAACTGCTGGTGGCCATGGGCGCGGCGCTGTTCGTCGGCAACCTGATGGCGCTGATCCGCCGGCGGGCACCGGCCGCGCCGAACCAGTCGGAGGACGGGCACGAGCTCACCCAGGCGCCGCTCGGCCGGACGATCACCTACCTGGTGCTCGGCTTCGTCGTCGCCATCTGGGGCATCGCTTCCCTGGTGACCGGCTAGACGCCCGCCGGCGCCTCGCGGGCCCGTGTCAACGGTGACCTCCGGCCGTTGGTCATTGACCTGCCATACGCAGTTCGTGACCGGAGGTCGACGGTACCCGCACCCGATCGGCACGTCTGAGTGGCGTCGTACGCTGGCGGTCGGCCGCCAGAGGAAGCGGCGGGAGGCGCACTCGACTTCGGTCGGCAGGTCCATGATGGCGAGAGCTTGAGACCACCAGTTCGACTCCGGCTCTGGTGGCCAACCC
>JAICYE010000538.1 GCA_025934385.1 Acidimicrobiia bacterium
ACCCGCCGGAGCTGCACGTGGACGTGATCCCCGACCCGGCTCGCCCGGGGCGTCAGCCGCTCGTGCGGCTGGGACGACGCCACCAGGCGCCGAACGTCGATCACCGCCGTCGTCCTACCCAGAGAAACGGCCGCAGCGACGCCGACCTTCAGAACGAGCCCCGGGCGATTCGGGGAGCCGGGGTCTCGGCGGCCACCGCCGCCGCGGTCGACCCCGTCGCCGCCGACGCCGAAGCCGCCCGGGCCGCCTCGCCGTGGCGGAGTTCGTCGACGATGCCGACGGTGACGGCGGTCAGCGGGACGGCGACGAAGGCGCCCAGCACGCCGGCCAGTTCACCGCCGGCGGCCAGCGCCAGCAGGACGACGACCGTGTGCAGCCGCACCGCCCGGCCGAGGACGACGGGCCCGACCAGGTACCCCTCGACGTGGTGGATGATCAAGGTGAGGCCGATCACCAGCAGTGCCGTCGCCGGGCTGTTGGCCACCAGTGCCACGGCCGCGGCCACACCGCCGCTGACGAAGGCGCCCACGATGGGGAAGAAACCGCCGAAGAAGGTCAGCACGGCGATGACCGGCACCAGCGGCACGTGGAGGAGCATCAGGCCGATGGACATCAGCGTGGCGTTGACGAGGCCGTTCACGGCGGTGCCCCGCACATAGCCCGTCAGCGTCAGCCAGCTCCGGGCGCCGATGGCCCGCAGGGTCGCCGCCGTCGACGGCTGGAGCTGGTCGAGGAACCAGTCGCTCATCGCGTTGCCGTCCTTCACGAAGAAGAACGAGATGACCAGCGTCAGGATCAGCGCGGCCAGGAAGTGCACCAGCAGCCGCAGGCCGCTGGCCGCGCCCCGCAGGATCCGCCCGCCGATGACGGCGCCGCCGGAAAGCCCGGTGCTGGCCCCGGACGCCCCGCCGCCCGATCCGCTCCCGCCCGACGCGCCCGTGGTGGACGGGGTGGTGCCGGACGGGCTCGTGCCGGCCCCGCCGCCGGAGCCGCTGCGCCGGGCCGAACCCCGGTTCCCGGCAATGATGTCCTTCGCCTCGGCGGCGTAGCGGTCGACCTGCGACGGCGACAGGTGCAGCGGCCCGTCGATCAGCCAGTTGCGGGTGTCGTCGACGTTCTGGGCCAGCGACTGCCGGAGCGGTTCCCACTGGTCGGTGACCCGGGGCACGAGCCAGGCGCCGATCCCGAACACGATCGCCGCCGCCGAGAGGAACACCGTCCACGTCGCCAGCAGCGACGGCCAGCGGTGGCGGCGCAGCCAGCGGGCCGGCGGGACGAGGATGGCCGAGACGAACAGCGCCCCGATGACGGGCACGACCACGACCGTCAGCCGGGACAGCGCCACCACGACCACGAACCCGGCGGCGACCACCACGACCACCCGCCAGGCGACCCCGGTCGCCGTCTCCAGCCAGGCGGGCACGTGGCGCGGCCCGGAGGGATTCATGCCATCAGTCTGCCCGACGGCGGGCGGACGGTCGAAGACCGGTCGAGCCCGCCCGGCCGAGCCCGATGGGCCGGGACGTCGGCTCTACTGTGCGGGCCATGGCTGACACCACGATCTCGGAGCTCTTCGACCCGCCCGCCTGGAAACGGGTCGACGGCTTCGACTTCACCGACCTCACCTACCACCGGGCGGTCGATGCGGGCGTCGTCCGCATAGCCTTCGACCGCCCCGAGGTCCGGAACGCCTTCCGGCCCCACACGGTCGACGAGCTCCATAGGGCCCTCGACCACGCCCGCATGTCGCCCGACGTCGGCTGCGTCCTCCTCACCGGCAACGGCCCGAGCCCCAAGGACGGCGGGCGGGCCTTCTGCTCCGGCGGCGACCAGCGCATCCGGGGCCGGACGGGCTACCAGTACGCCAGCGGCGAAACCGCCGACACCGTCGACCCCGCCCGGGCCGGCCGCCTCCACATCCTCGAGTGCCAGCGGCTCATCCGGTTCATGCCGAAGTTCGTCATCGCCGTCGTCAACGGCTGGGCGGCCGGCGGCGGCCACTCCCTCC
>JAICYE010000152.1 GCA_025934385.1 Acidimicrobiia bacterium
GAGGTCCCCGCTGGCCAGCCGGCCGACATCGCCATCCGCTTCACCCCGGCCGACGGCCGCACCGAGGGACAGGCGGTGACGAGCTTCACCCGCCGGGCCCTCATCAGCAAGGTCGAGATCACGATTCAGGGAGCCCTGGCACCGGCCAACGCCGGCGGGCTCAACCAGATCGCCAAGCACGAGTTCGGCCACGCCCTCGGCCTCGGCCACGCCAACTACGAGGGCAACCTCATGTCGCCGGCGGTGAGCCCGGACCCCCAGCCCGTCCCGCCCTGCGTGATCCAGGGCGTCATCGAGGCCAACCGCTGGGAGATGACGATTCCGCAGGCCAAGCACCCGAACGCGCCCCGGGTGTCGCAGATCGCCTGCTGAGCCCGGCGAAATCTGACGCGTTGACGTCAGGTTGCGGTTCGCCGATCGAAACACAAACCCAAACATCGTGTGACGAGGGAGTCGTAGTGTGCGCGCCTATGGAGCGCACCGAATGCACGCAACGGATCCTCGACGCCAAGGAAGCCAAGGGCCTGACGTTCGCCGACATCGGCGGGAAGATCGGCCGGTCCGAGGTCTGGACGGCGGCGGCGATCATGGGCCAGGCCCACATGGACGCCTCGGAGGCCGGGGGCCTCTGTGACGTCCTCGACCTCGGCCCGGAAGTGGCCCGGACCCTTCAGACCCACCCGATGAAGGGGTCGCTGGACAAGCTCGTGCCCACCGACCCGCTGATCTACCGTCTCTACGAGATCACCCAGGTCTACGGCACGACCATCAAGGCGGTCGTCAACGAGAAGTTCGGCGACGGCATCATGAGCGCCATCGACCTCGAGATCGATGTCGAGAAGGTCGCCGATCCGAAGGGCGACCGGGTGAAGATCAGCCTGAACGGGAAGTACCTGCCGTTCCGGAAGTGGTAGGCGCTACTCGCTGAGCCCGAGGGCGTCGAGGAGGAAGGCGAAGATCTCGGCTTCCTTCCGCCAGGCGTCGTAACGGCCCGACGGGCCGCCGTGGCCCGCGCCCATCTCCGTCCGCAGCAGCACCCTGCTCCCGGGCTCGGCCGTGGCCCGGAGCCTGGCCACCCACTTGGCCGGTTCCCAGTACGACACCCGGGGGTCGTTGAGCCCGGCGGTCACGAACAGGTCGGGGTAGCGCGCCGGCCGGACGTTGTCGTAGGGCGAGTACGACTTCATCGTGGCGTAGAACTCGGGGTCGGCCGGGTTGCCCCACTCCTCCCACTCGATGACCGAGAGCGGGAGCGTCGGGTCGGAGATCGTGCTCACGACGTCGACGAAGGGCACCTCGGCCACCGCCGCCCGGAACAGGTCGGGCCGCAGGTTCACGGACGCCCCGACGAGGAGCCCGCCGGCGCTGCCGCCGAGGATCGCCAGCCGTCCGGCCGAGGTCCACCCCTCCTTGATGAGGTGCTCGGCGCAGGCGACGAAGTCGGTGAAGGTGTTCATCTTGAGGCCGAGCTTGCCCGCCTCGTACCACGCCCGGCCCATCTCGCCGCCGCCCCGGATGTGGCCGATGGCCCAGACGAAGCCCCGGTCGAGGAGGCTGAGCCGCAGTGACGAGAAGCGGGGGTCGGAACTGGACTCGTAGGAGCCATAGCCGTAAAGGACGCAGGGCGCCGAGCCATCCCGGGCGACGCCCTTCTTGGCCACGAAGGAGATCGGCACCCGGGTGCCGTCGGGGGCGGTGGCCCACAGGCGGCCGGTCTCGTACCCGCTCGGGTCGTAGCCGCCGAGGACGGGCTCCTGCTTGAGGAGCGTGCGTTGCCGGGAGTCGAGGTCGTAGTCGAAGATCGAGTGCGGCGTGACCAGCGACGTGTAGGTGTAGCGGAGGGTGCGCCGCTCGAACTCGGGGTTGTCCTCCTCGGGCATCCCCACCCGGCAGACCGCCTCGGGCTGTTCGATGACATGGTGGGCGCCTCTCGCCAGGTCGATCACCCGTAGCCGGCGGACGGCCTCGGCCCGCTCGAGCACGACGAGGTGGCCGGTTAAGGCGGCCAGCCCCTCGAGCTTCACGTCGGCCGAGTGGGGGATGAGTTCCCGCCAGTTGGCCGGCGACGGATCGGAGACCGGCGCCTCCACCAGCCGGAAGTTCGGCGCCTCCTCGTTGCTCATGATGAAGAACCGGTCGGTGTGGTGGTCGAGCCCGTACTCCACGCCCTGCTTGCGGGGGTGCAGGACGGTGAAGGACCCGTCGGGGTCGTCGGCCGGCAGCAGGCGGGTCTCGGAGGTGACGGCGCTGCGGAGGTCGATGATGATGAACCCGCCGCTGCGGGTGCGCTCGACCGAGCAGAAGAAGCGGTCGTCGCCCTCCTGGTGGACGAGGACGTCGTCGCCGGCCTCGGTCCCCAGCCGGTGGCGCCAGACCTGCCAGGGCCGGCGGCTCTCGTCGAGGGTGGTGTAGAAGAAGGTGCGGTTGTCGCTGGCCCAGGCCACGCCGTAGGACGTGTTGGGGATCGCCTCGGGATGGTCCTCGCCGGTGTCGAGGTCGCGGATGCGCAACACGTGCTCCTCGTCGCCCTCGGTGTCGAGCGACCAGGCGAGGAGCCGGTGGTCGGGGCTGACCTCGAGCGCGCCCAGGGCGCAGTAGTCCTGTCCCTCGGCGAGGACGTTCTCGTCGATGAGGATCTGCTCCGGGCCGCCGTCCACCGGACCGTCGGGCCCGGCCGCCTTCCGGCAGTGGATCGCGTACTGCAGGCCCTCCACACTGCGGGAGTAGTAGAGGAACGGGCCGTGGGGGACGGGCACCGACAGGTCCGTTTCCTGGATGCGGCTCACGATCTCGGCGTAGAGCTTCTCCTGCAGCGGCCGCAGCGGCTCCATGACGGCGTCGGCGTAGGCGTTCTCCGCCTCGAGGTAGGCGGTGACGTCGGGATCGTCGCGGTCCCGCAGCCAGTGATAGTCGTCCGGTCGCTCGTCGCCGTGGGCCGCATGCACGTAGGGGACGCGCTTGGCCCGCGGCGGCGTCGGGGAGGCGTTCGTCACGGGTTGGGACACTATCGGCGGCCGGTAGGATCGCTCGCCATGACCCTCGCGATCGTCCTGGGGATCGTCATCCTCCTGCTGCTCGGCGCCGGCGTGGCCGGCGTGTCCATGTCCCGCCGTTCGGAGCGGCGGATGGACGCCGCCGAGCGGTCCGCCATCACCCAGCCGAAGCCGGCGGCGAGGCCGGAACCGAGCGGGCCGCCGGCGGAGGTGGAGATCGTCCTCCCGCCGGGGGAGGACGTCGTCGTCCCCCCCCAGGCCGGGGTCGAGGTGCGGCCCCAGGAGCCCGTCGCCGGGGAACCGGCCGTCGAGGAGCTCCCCGTCCGGCCCCGGCTGCGGGACCGGCTCGGCAAGGCCCGGGCGCTGCTGGCCGGGTACTTCGGCGATATCCGGGGCCGCACCGCCATCGACGACGAGGTCTGGGACGAGATCGAGGAGGCGCTCATCCGGGCCGACGTCGGGGTGGGCCCGACCGAGCGGATCCTCGACGACCTCCGCCGCCGGGCCAAGGAGGCGTCGGTGTCGACGCCGGCCGAGCTCCTCGACCTGCTGAAGGCCGACCTCATCGACTCGCTGCGGGCCGCCGACCGGGCGCTGTCGTTCGAGCCCGGCCAGCCCAACGTCTGGATGTTCGTCGGCGTCAACGGCGTCGGGAAGACGACCAGCATCGGCAAGATCGCCCAGCGGGAGGCGGCCGCCGGCCGCAACGTGGTGATGGCCGCGGCCGACACCTTCCGGGCCGCCGCCGCCGAGCAGCTCCAGCTGTGGTCGCAGCGGGTGGGCGCCGACCTCGTCCGGGGTCAGGACGGCGCCGATCCCGGCTCGGTCGTCTTCGACGCCATGGCCGCCGCCAGCCACCGCGGCGCCGATCTGGTGCTGGTCGACACCGCCGGGCGGCTCCACACCAAGGTCAACCTCATGGAGGAGCTGAAGAAGCTGCGCCGCATCGTCGACCGCACCCCGGGAGCGCTCAAGGAAGTGCTCCTGGTCATCGACGCCTCCACGGGGCAGAACGGCCTCAACCAGGCCAAGCAGTTCGGCGAGGCGGTCGACGTGACCGGCGTCATCCTCACCAAGCTCGACGGCACGGCCAAGGGCGGGATCGTCCTGGCGGTGCAGGCGGAGCTCGGCATCCCGGTGAAGCTCGTCGGCGTGGGGGAGTCGGCCGCCGACCTCATCGACTTCGATCCCGAGGAGTTCGTCGAGGCGCTCTTCGCCGCGTAACGCGGCGGGCCATACACTTCCGGGCCTCATGTTCGATTCACTGTCCGACCGGTTCGAGTCGATCTTCACCCGCATGCGCGGCCGGGGCCGCCTCGGGGAGAAGGAGATCGACGAGATCGCCCGGGAGATCCGCCTCGCCCTGCTCGAGGCCGACGTCAACTTCAAGGTCGTCAAGAGCTTCATCAGCCGGGTGAAGGAGGACGCCGCCGGGGCGGAGCTGTCGAAGAGCCTCTCGCCGGCCCAGCAGGTCATCAAGATCGTCCACCAGGAGCTGATCAACACCCTGGGCGGGACAACCGGCAAGCTGACCATGAACTCCAAGCCGCCGACGGTGGTCATGCTCGTCGGCCTGCAGGGCTCGGGCAAGACGACGGCCTGCGGCAAGCTCGCCCGCCACCTGAAGAGCCAGGGGCTCCAGCCGCTGCTGGTGGCGGCCGACCTCCAGCGGCCGGCGGCCGTCACCCAGCTCCAGGTGCTGGGCGAACAGGTCGGCGTGCCCGTCTACTCGGAGCCGACCGACCCGGTGGCGGTGGCCCGCAACGCCCGCAACGAGGCCGGCCGGCTGGGGAAGAACGTCGTCGTCGTCGACACCGCCGGGCGCCTCCAGATCGACGGCGCCCTGATGGACGAGCTGCGCCGCATGCGGGAGGCGGTGCAACCCGACGACGTCCTGCTGGTGGTCGACGCCATGACCGGCCAGGAGGCGGTGAGCGTCGCCGAGTCGTTCGCCGAGACGGTGGGGATCGACGGCGTCGTCCTCACCAAGCTCGACGGTGACGCCCGGGGCGGCGCCGCCCTCTCGGTGAAGGAGGTCACCGGCAAGCCGATCCTCTTCGCCGGCGTGGGCGAGAAGCTGGTCGACTTCGAGCCGTTCCACCCCGACCGGATGGCGGGGCGGATCCTGGGGATGGGCGACGTGCTCACCCTCATCGAGAAAGCGGAGGAGAGCTTCGACCAGGAGCAGGCGGTCAAGGCGGCCACCAAGCTCCGCAAGGGGAGCTTCACCCTGGAGGACTTTCTCGAGCAGATGCAGCAGGTCAAGAAGATGGGCCCGCTGCAGAGCATCATCGGGATGATCCCCGGGATCCCCAAGGAGCTGAAGAACACGCAGCTCGACGACAAGGAGCTCGGGAAGGTCGAGGCGATCATCCGGTCGATGACGACGGAGGAACGCAACGACATCTCGATCATCAACGGGTCCCGGCGGTTGCGGATCGCCCAGGGCAGCGGCACCACCACCCAGGACGTCAACGCCCTGCTGAAGCAGTTCAAGATGGTTCAGGGGATGATGAAGCAGATGGCCGGGGCCGGCGGGAAACGGCCCCGTTTCCCCGGCCTCCCCGGTATGTGAGCGGGTTGCAGTACTCTTCCCCGGTTGTCGCAGATGGAAAAGGTGGTAGGTCCGTGGTCAAGATCCGCCTGATGCGGATGGGCAAGAAGAAGCAGCCGACGTACCGGGTCGTCGTGGCCGACGCCCGCTCGCCCCGCGACGGGCGCTTCGTGGAGATCATCGGGAAGTACGGGCCCCGGGAAGAGCCGCCCCTCGTCGACATCGACAACGAGCGGGCGCTGGAGTGGCTCCGCAAGGGGGCCCAGCCCACCGAGCAGGTTCAGCGGCTGCTGACGATCTCGGGGGCCTGGGAGCAGCACAAGGCCGGGAAGAAATGAGCGCCGACGGCGAGCACGGCGCCGAGTTCGACTCCAGCGACGAGTTCGACGACGAGGACGACCTCGACCTCTCGATGGAGGAGGAGGACGACGACGA
>JAICYE010000150.1 GCA_025934385.1 Acidimicrobiia bacterium
AGGAAGCAGTCGTTGGCGGTGGCCTCGACGCCCCAGAGGTCGAAGCCCCGGCCGGCCAGCGTCTCGAGGTTGGCCGGCGTGCCCATGGCCGCCGCCGCCCACTCCACCCCGTCCTGTTCCATCATCGCCCGGCTGGCCGCCATCTGGACGACGGAGTCGACGTAGCGGTCCTCGAGGACGAGGATCCGCTGGGCCATCAGCGGAACTCCCGCACGCGCACGATCCTGGTGCCGGGCCGGCCCTCGAGCTCCGACACCGTCCCCTCCAGCGAGGCGTAGACCAGCGCCGGGGTGGTGATCACGGACACGTCGCTGCCGTGGCGCAGGAAGCGGACGCCGGCCCGCACCTTGGGGCCCATGCTGCCCTCGGGGAACTGGCCCTCGGCGAGATGGGCCTCGGCCTCCTCGACCGACATCTCCAGCATGGCCCGCTGCTGCGGCGTGCCGTAGTCGAGCAGCACGGCCTCGACGCTCGTCACCAGGACCAGGGCCTCGGCGCCGAGGGCGGTGGCCAGCCGCTCGGCGGCGTAGTCCTTGTCGATCACGGCGTCGACGCCGCGGTACCCGCCGGGCGCGGCCACCACCGGGATGCCGCCGCCGCCGGCGGCGATCACGACCACGCCGGCGTCGAGCAGCGTGCGGATCGGACCCGCCTCCAGGATGCGGACGGGCTCCGGCGAGGGCACGACCCGCCGCCAGCCGCGGCCGGCGTCCTCCTTCACGGCCCAGCCCCGCTCGGCGGCGAACGTCTGGGCCTCCCCGGCGGTGAAGAAGGGACCGATCGGCTTGGTGGGATCGGCGAAGGCGGGGTCGGCCGGGTCGACCTCGGAGTGGGTCACGAGCGGGACGATCTCCGGCGCCCGGGGCCCGAGCACCTTCCGTAGCGCGAGGGCGAAGAGGCTGCCGAGCTGGCCCTGGGTCATGGCCCCGAGCGAGAACAGCGGCTGCTCCGGCACGGTGTCGGAGCCCTCCTCCTGCTGGATGGCGAGGTTGCCGACCTGGGGGCCGTTGCCGTGGACGAGGACGACCTCCCACCCGGCCAGCATCAGCGCGGAGACCGAACGGGCCATGGCTTCGGCGTTGGCCGCCAGCTGCTCGTGGGCTCCCGCCTGGCCGTGGGGGGTGAGCGCATTGCCGCCCAGCGCCAGCACTACGATCCGGCCCATTCCTTCTCCCGCTGGCGTGTACGATCAGAAACCCGCCGTTCACCATAGTGGAGGAGCCCGGCAGTGACAATCCCCGGCGGCGTCCCGCCGCAGCTGCTCTCGGACTGGAAAGCGGCCGAGGAGCGGCTCTACCCGGTGGTCATGGTGCGGCCCGACCTCTACGAGCGCTCGGTCCGCATGGTCCGGGTCGTGGCCGACGAGCTGGCCGGCTGTCTCGACCTGCCCGCCCTGGTGCAGGCCTGGGGCACGGCGGCGGAGATCGTGTACCGGGCGGCGGGCGAGGCCGGCCTCGACCTCGAGGGGCTCGACCCCGGACTGGTGGCCGGCGCGGCCTTCTCGCTGCGGTACCGGGAGATGGCCGGCCCCGCCGCCCGGGCCGAGCGTCTGGGCCGGATCTGGGCCGCCGCCGAGGCCGACGAGGCGTGGGTACGGGTTGAGGAGATCGGCTCGAAGGAGATGGCCGGCCTCGTACCGTGGACCTGGACCGAGATGCACCTGCCGTCGGGGGCGGGCCTGCGCCAGACGCTGGAGGCCGACCCGACGACCGGCGCGCCCCGCTACAGCCTGGAGGTCGTGCCCCTCGACCCGGCCACCGGCGACCGGCTCCCGACGCCGCCCGACGTCGTCGCCGTGGAGGAGTCGTTCGACGACCCGGCCGAGTGGATGGCGGCGGTCGAGCGCAAGCGGGCCCGGATCGAAGGGAAGTGAGGAGGGCCGACGTCCACCTTGCGCTGATCTTTCTTATGGTTGACGGACGTGTCGGAAAGTAGGTAGCGTCCGTCTCTTCTCCCTCCGTTCACCCCCGGGTCGTGGGAGGTTCCTGGTTGGACGTCGCCGCCCTCATCACCGATCTGCAGAGTCGGGGCCTACGGGTCGAGGCGTCGGTCGAGCGGCGCTGCGGCGGCGCCGGCCCGTCCGACTCCGGGCTGCTGTGGATCGAGGGCATCGCCGCCACCGTCCCCACCGGGACGGCGTGGGCCGACGCCTCGCCCTACGTCCTGCGGGAGGAGGACCAGGGCCACGGCATCTACCGCGACGGCCAGCGGCTGGCCGGGGCGACGGCCGGGCCCCGGCCCCGGTTCTACGACCTGGCGACCGCCGACGGCGTGCCCTACTGGAAGATCGCGCTCCTCCACCTCGACTCGCTGGCCTCGACGGTGCTCCAGACCTGCGCCTACTGGGGCAACGCCGACCAGTGCGCCTTCTGCGGCATCGGCCTGTCGCTGGCGGCGGGACGCACGGTGGCCAAGAAGCGGCCGCAGGACCTGGCCGAGGTGGCGGTGGCGGCCCGCGACCTCGACGGCGCCGTCGACGCCACCCTGACCACCGGCAGCACCACGGCCCCCGACAGGGGTGCCCTCTACGTGGCCCGTTGCGGGGCGGCGGTCAAGGAGGCGGCCGGGCTGCCGGTGGAGGTGCAGTTCGAGCCGCCCGAGGACCTCGACGTGATCGACCGGGTGGCCGACCTCGGGATCGACTCGGTCGGGATCCACGTGGAGACCTTCGATCCGGCGGTGCTGGCCCGGATCGCCCCGGCCAAGGCCCGGACGGGCGTCGAGGGCTACTTCGCCGCCTGGGAACGGGCGGTGGCCCGCTTCGGCGAGGGCCAGGTCTCGACCTACGTGATCCTGGGGATGGGCGAGGATCCCGACGTCACGGTGGAGGGCTGCCGGCGGGCGATCGAGATCGGCGTGTACCCGTTCGTGGTGCCACTGCGGCCGATCGCCGGCAGCCTGCTGGAGGACAGGCTCCCGCCCTCGGCGGAGTACGCCGAGAGCGTCTACCGCCGGGTGCTGCCCTACCTGCGGGCCCGGGGCATCGGCGCCTCGACCGCCTCGGCCGGCTGTGCCCGGTGCCAGGCCTGCTCGGCGCTGGGGGCACTGGAGCGGGAAAGCGCGCCCCCGCGCCGGCTGATTCCGGTGTCGGTGGAGGCCGCCGGCTGATGCCCCGGCCGCCGATCCTGTGCCGGCCGGTGGCCGGGTCCGACGAGGAGGCGGTCCACCATCGGATCCGGCACGAGGTCTTCGTGCTCGAGCAGGCGGTGTTCGCCGGGTCGGACCGCGACGCCCACGACGCCTCGGCGTCGACGACCAAGGTGCTGGCCTGGGCGGCCTCCCCCGCGGGAAATTGGGAACCCGGCGGCGCCGTCCGTCTCTACCCCGTCGGGCCGGGGACGTGGCAGGGCGACCGGCTGGCGGTGCTGCCGCCGTTTCGGGCCTGGAACCTGGGCGGGCCGCTGGTGCGCTTCGCCGTCGACACCGCCGCCTCGCTCGGCGGCGCGGAGATGGTGGCCCATGTGCAGGCGGCCAACGTGCGGTTCTTCGAGCGGCTGGGGTGGCGGCGGCGGGGGGAGCCGGAGCTCTACGTCGGACTGCCCCACCAGCTGATGGCCATCGACCTGACCGCCATCGACCTGACTGGCGCCCGCCGGTCGGAGCCGCCCACTTCACGATTGAGCCCAGCCGCGGTCACGGCGGCGGCAGGCCGGTCACCGGATCGCGCCTGAGATCGAGCACGGTGGCGGCGGCGCCGCCGGCCGCGATCCGCAGCAGCCCGGAGTCGTCGAGCGTGCCGATGACCTCGGCCACCAGGCCGCGCCGGTGGAACGGCGCGGCGCAGTCCGCCTCCCGGCCTGGCGGGGCGCAGAGCAGGAACGCCAGGCAGGGAAAGCAGGCGAGCCAGTCCGTGAGTTCGACGCCGACCGGCCGCGGCAGGACGTCGAGGTCGACGGTCACGCCGAGCCGGCCCGGCTCCAGCAGCATCCCGAGCGACCCGAGGATCCCGGCCATGCTCACGTCCTTGGCCGCCACCGCCGAGCCGGCGGCGGCCAGGGCGGCGGGGACCCGGACGTCGCCGGCCAACTCGGCGCCCCGGGCGTCAAAGGAGCCGAAGAACGGGAAGTCGTCGCGCATCACGCCTTCGACGCAACCGGCGAGGAGGAGGCTCTGTCCGGGGGCGGCGTGACGGACGGAGAGGACCCGGCCCGGCGCCGCCCGTCCGACTCCGAAGGCGGACAACGCCGGGGGGCCGTCGTAGATCGTGAGGTGGCCGCCGACGACGGGCACGTCGTACAGGCCCGAGGCGTGGTGCAGGCCCTCCAGGACCCGGCGGGCCAGCGGTTCGGGGGCGACGATGGTGTCGACGAGGGCGAGCGGTTCGGCGCCCATGGCCGCCAGGTCGTTGACGTTGGCCAGCATGGCGGCGACGCCGGCGGCGAACGGGTCGGCGGCCACGAAGGCCGGCAACATGGCTTCGCCCCCGACGACCACGGTCTCCGTGCCGGCCGGGACGACGGCGCCGTCGTCGCCGGGGCCGACCGCCCAGTCGGTGGCCCCGAGGACGTCGGCCACCAGCGAGATCGGGCGCTTGGCCCGCAGACCGGGATGGGCCCGGGCGGCGGCGGCGATCTCGTCGACCGTCATCGTTCTTGCACCATAGTGAATGGTCCTTCTACCATCGGACAGGTGAGCTCCTCGCCCCCGGGCCGGCCGGTTCCCGCCCTGCCGGGCGACGTGGCCGTCGTCAACGTCGGCCTGTCGCTCTTCGCCGAGGCGGTGGCCGCCCAGGGCCGCCCGGTGGCCGACGTCGACTGGCGGATCCCGGCCGGCGGCGACCCCGAGGCGGTGGCCGCCCTCCGCCGACTCTACGGGCCGCGGGCGGCGGCCATCGACGAGGCCAACGCCGAAGTGGTGCGCCGGATCGACCGGGGCGTGCCCCTGCTGGTCGACCTGGCGCCGGGGCACCAGGTGGTGCCGGGGTTCGGCGAGCGCACCATCCTCCACTGCGGCCCGCCGATCGAGTTGCGTGACGTCTGCGATCCGCTGCGGCGCTCGATCCGGGCGGCGGTGGTGGCCGAGGGCTGGGCCGCCGACCCGGAGGAGGCCGGGGCGCTGGTCGAGAAGGGCGACGTGACCCTCGAGCCGGCCAACCATCACGACACCGTCGTCCCCATGGCGACGGCCATCGGGCCGTCGGCCTGGGTCTGGATCGTGGAGAACCGGGAGGGCGGCACCCGGGCGTTCTCGGCCGTCAACCAGGGCCCGGGCGAGGTGCCGTGGTTCGGGCGGGAGACGCCGGCGGCGGTGGAGCGGCTGCGGTTCCTCCGCGACGTCGCCGGGCCGCTGCTGCACGAGGCGGTCGGGGCCCTGGTGGCCGCCGGCGGGCCGATCGACATCTTCTCGCTGGCCGCCCAGGGGCTGCAGATGGGCGACGACGTCCACATGCGGAGCCAGGCCTCGACGAACCTGCTGATCCGGGCGCTGCTCCCCCACCTCCTGGCGCTGGAGTCCCCCGCCCGGGTGGAGCTCGGCCGGTTCCTGGCCGGCAACCACCTGTTCTTCCTCAACCTGGCCATGGCCGCCGCCCGTTCCGTGCTGGCCTGGGCGAAGGACGTCGCCGGGGCGAGCATCGTGGTCGGCATGGCCCGCAACGGCACGACGTTCGGCGTGCGGCTGCCGGGGTCGGACGAGTGGTACCTGGCGCCGGCGCCGCCGGTGGGTCACGCCCTCTATTACTCGGGCCAGGGGCCGGAGACGAGCGCCCCCGACATCGGCGACTCGGCGCTGCTGGAGCTCGTGGGCCTGGGCGGGCCGGCGGCGGCCGGCTCGCCGGCGGTGGCGGGGTTCGTCGGCGGGACGATGGCCGACGCCGTCCGGCTGACCACCGACATGGACCGCATCTGCGCCGGCCGGTCGAGCCGGTTCAAGCTGGCGCTGCTCGACTTCCGGGGGACGCCGATCGCCGTCGACGTCCGCCGGGTGGTGGAGACCGGGATCACGCCCCGGATCAACACCGGGATCCTCCACCGCTTCGACGGCAGCGGCCAGGTCGGCGCCGGCGTGGCCGTGGC
>JAICYE010000158.1 GCA_025934385.1 Acidimicrobiia bacterium
AGGCCTTCAGCGACGACGTCCACGCCGAGCGCGCCGCCGTCCGCGTCCGGGCGGCCCGGGGAGCCGGGGAGGCGGTCGGCGTTGTCTGTAGGCGGGGATGCCTGAGTCCGGCGGCGATCTCGACGGCTGGCTGGGGCGCTGGCGGGTCGAGGCCGGCGCCCTGCGGTGGGAGCGGCCGTTCGACGCCGTCAGCACCGGGGACGGGCCGGAACGGCGGTGGTTCCCGGGCGGAGAGCTCAACGCCGCCGTCAACTGCCTCGACCGCCATCTGCCCGACCGGGCGGGGCAGGTGGCCATCCACTGGGAGGGCGAGCCCGGCGACCGCCGATCGCTGACCTACGGCGAACTCCACGCCGAGGTGTGCGCCGCCGCCGCCGGCCTGGCCGGGCTCGGCGTCGGGATCGGCGACCGCGTCGGCCTCTACGTCGGCCTCGTGCCGGAGGCCGTCACGACGGCGCTGGCCTGTGCCCGTCTCGGCGCCGTCCACGTCATCGTGCCCCAGGCGCTGCCGGTCGAGGCCCTGGCCGACCGGCTGGCCCTCGTGCGGCCCAAGGTGCTCGTCACGCAGGATGCCGCCTGGCGCCACGGCGTGCTCCTGCCCCTCAAGGCCCGGGCCGACGAGGCGCTGGCCGCTCTCGGGGCGGTGGAGGGCACGGTGGTGCTGCGCCGGGCCGGGCTCGACCTCACCTGGTACGAGGGCGACGTCGCCTGGGCCGACCTCCTCGCCGCCGGACGGGCCCGCCTCGGCACCGACCCCGCCGCGGCCGATCCCCGCGCCGTCCCGTCCGACCACCCCCTGCTGGTCATGGAATTGGCCAATAGGCCGGGCCACCCGACCGGCATCGTGCACGGGACCGGCGGTTACCTGACGGCGGTGTCGGCGCTGCACCGGCAGGCCCTGACGACCGCACCGGACGACGTCGTCTTCTGCGCCATCGAGTTCTCCTGGGCCGGTCAGTCGCAGGGCGTCTACGGGCCGCTGGTGGCGGGCGGCACGACGCTGCTCTACGAAGGGATGCTCGACACGCCCCGGCGTACCCGGACGTGGGAGCTCATCGATCGCTACGGCGTCCACACCTTCCTGACCACGCCGTCGGTCATCCGCAAGCTGCGGACGTGGGACGACGCCGGCCCCGGCGAGCTGGGCCTCGAGTCGCTCCGGCTGGTCGTCACCGGCGGCGAACGGCTCGACGGCGCCAGCTCCGACTGGCTGGTGAAGGAGGTCACCCGGGGCCGGGCCGTCGTGGCCGACGGCTGGGGCCAGCTGGAGCAGGGCGGCCTCGTGACGGTGACGCCGGCGCCGCCCGACGTTGTCGGCGCCCCCGACCCCGGTCTCGACGTCGTCGAGCCCGACGGCCGGCCGGCGCCCCCGGCGGTCACCGGCGACATGGTGGTGCGCCGGCCGTGGCCGGCGACGTTCGTGGCGCTGGAGGGCGGCCGGTCCCCCGACGCGTACTGGGCCCGCCACCCCGGCCTCTACGCCACCGGCGACTGGGCCCGGCGGGAGGCCGACGGCGCCGTCGTCTGCCTCGGCCGGCAGGATCCGATGATCAGCGTGTCGGGCCAGCTGGTGTCGCTGGCCGAACTGGCCGACGTCCTGCGCGATCATCCGTTCGTGCGGGCCGCCGACGTCCGCCGGGTCGAGACCGGCGAGGTGCCCGACATCGTCGCCTACGTCGTGCTGGAGGACGGCGTCGTACCGGGCCGCGACGTCGATGCCGAACTCGTGGCCCACGTCCACGACACGATCGGCGGGCTGGCCCGGCCCAGCCGGATCGTCCATGTCGAGTCGCTGCCCGGCCCGGGCCAATGAGCGCCGGTGCCCCACCACCACCGGTCGTGCTGAGGGCCCTGTACGGGCCCTGACCACAACCGGTCGTGCTGGGGACGAGCCGCAGTCAGCGGCGTTCCGTGCGGCGGTAGCCGGCCGGCGCCGACCACGACTCGATCACGAGGTGGTCGGCGGGATCGCCGATCCGGATGAAGACGATCTCGCCGATGTCGACCCGGAACAGGTGGAACGGCGAGGGCGGTTCCATCCCGTCGTGCTCCTCGGCGGAGGCCGCCCCGAAGGCCCGGATGACGTCGGGGTCGGTCTCCTCCACCGCCCGCCCGGCGATGCGGGCGTCGCCGTGCTTCAGGTCGACGTCGACCGGCGCCGAGTGGAGCTCGAGGCGGGGATCGCGCCGGAGGTCGAGGGCCTTGCGGGACTGCGGCATCATGCCGAGCCACAGCTGGCCGTCGCGGAACGACGCCTCGTTGCCCGACAGGCGGGGCGACCCATCGGCCCGGAGGGTGGCCAGCACCTTGTGACGGTGGGCGTCGAAGGCCGCCCGCACAGCGGCGGCCAGTTCCGGGACGGCCGTCTCGACGTCGCGCCAGGTGGTCACCGCGGTCATGCCGCTCAACCCGCCAGCGGCCGCAGCGCCTGGGCCACGGGCTCCAGCACCGCCGGGGTGTGCGGCGGCGGGAGGTAGACGATGCCGATGTCCATCCCGGCGTCGGCGTAGGCGACGGCGGCGTCGACCAGCGGGCCGATCTCGCCGCTCTCCGGCAGCCGGAGATGGATCGACGTCGTGATCTCGGCCGGGTCGCGGCCGAGATAGGCGCAGTGGGCGGCCAGCACCTCGCGCGTCTGCTTGAAAACCTCGGGGCGCCCGGCCATCGGCAGGTTCCAGTGCTGGGCCAGGCGGGCCACCGTCCGCAGGGTGCGCTTCTCGCCGAGGCCGCCGATGCACAGCGGCGGATGCGGACGCTGCACCGGCTTCGGCTCGCACCGGGCGGCGGTCATCCGGTAGTGGCGGCCGGCGTAGTCGGTGGTCTCGTTGGCCAGCAACGAGAGGATGATCTCGCAGGCCTCGTCGAAGCGGTCGAAGCGCTCGGTGAGCGACCCCAGCTCGATGCCGTAGGCGTCGCACTCCTCCTCGTTCCAGCCGGCACCGAGGCCGAGCTCGAGGCGGCCGCCCGAGATGACGTCGAGGGTGGCGGCCATGTTGGCCAGCACCGCCGGGTGCCGGTAGACGATGCCGGTCACCAGCGTCCCGAGGCGCAGCCGGGTCGTCGCCTGGGCCAGCGCCGTCAGCGTGACCCAGCCCTCCAGGCACGGCCCGGTCGAGTCGGAGAAGATGGGATAGAAGTGGTCGAACGTCCAGCCGGCCTCGAACAGGTCGATGTCGTCGGCCGCCCGCCACACCGCCAGCATGTCGGCCCAGGTGGTGTTCTGGGGGGCGGTCTTGAAGGCGAAGCGCATCAGCCGGCACTCCTCGTCGCCAGCGCCAGGAGCCCGCCGGTCAGGGCGAGGTTCTTGTAGAACTGGATCTCCTGGGCCTTGCGTTCGGTTCCTTCCATGTCCCAGAAGGGATGCCCGGCCAGCGTCGTCGGCACCATCGAGGCGACGAGCCCCAGCGCCGCCAGCCGCGGCAGCCTGTTGAGGATCAGCGCCGCCCCGCCGAGCACCATGGCCGCGCCGTTGATCCGCACCGCCAGCTCCGCATCCAGCGGCACCCCGAGCGCCGCCGCCGCCTCGACGCGGGGCCCGGGGCTCCGGGCGGCGTCGGACCCGAGCTTGACGAACATCACGCCGAGCGCCGCCTGGCCGGCGCGCCGCCCCGCCCAAGAAACGGGATTCCTTTTCGACCTGAATTGCCTCTGGCGACGAACACGAAAAGGAATCTCGTTTTCGATGGCTCCCATTGGCGGGACGTTACTTTGGTGCGGGGCCGTGACGGCCAAAGGGGGGTTTCGTGCCAGAGGGGGCTTCGTGAGAGTTCGGGTCGATCCCGAGAAGTGCCAGGGCCACAACCGGTGTTACTCGCTGGCGCCGGAGCTGTTCGACGTCGACGACCTGGGCTACGCCTCCGCCAAGGGCGACGGCGTCGTCCCACCCGACCTGGAGGGCAAGGCGAAGCTGGCCGCGGCCAACTGCCCGGAGTACGCCGTCATCATCGAAGACGAGGGCTGAGCGGCCGTGGCCGGGGCCGGCAACCACCGACCGGTTGAGGACTGGGCCACCGACTACGACATCTTCGACCCCGGCTACTGCGCCGATCCCGGCCCGATCTGGGCCGATCTCCGGCAGCGCTGCCCGATCGCCCGCAGCGAGCGCTGGGGCGGGTCGTACCTCCCGACGCGCTACGACGTCGTCGGCGAAATGGCCCGCCTGGTCCCGGCCCTGTCGAGCCAGGAGTTCATCGTCGTACCGCCCGTCCCGCTCGTCGATCCCAACACGGGCGAGGTGCTGCGATCCCGGCCCTACGCCCCGCCGATCTCGTCCGACCCCCCGTTTCACACCGCCGCCCGCCGCTTGCTCCTGCCGGCCTTCTCGCCCCAGGCGGTGGCCGGTCACGAGCCCTACACCCGGGAGCTGGCCCACCGGCTGGCCGATGGGTTCGCCGGCCGGGGTCGGTGCGACGGGGCGGTGGAGTTCGCCCAGCAGATCCCGCCGAAGGTGATCGCCCACCTGATGGGTCTCGACGAGAACCGGGGTGACGACTTCATCGAATGGGTGCGGGGCGTGCTGGAGTACGGCGCCACGAACCCCGAGCTGCGGGTGGCCACCGGGCTCGAGATGTTCGCTTTCTGGGGCGAGGAGATCGCCAAACGGCGGGCCGAACCGAGTGGAGCCCGGGGGTTTGGGGGTGTCCCCCAAAATGACTTCATCTCCTGGTTGCTGGAGCAGGAGCTCGACGGCGAACCGGTGAGCGACGAGCACGCCATGTCGACCTGCAACCTCCTGCTCATCGCCGGCATCGACACGACCTGGAGCTCCATCGGCTCCGCCCTGTGGCACCTGGCCACCCACCCCGCCGACCGTAAACGGCTGGTGGCCGAACCGGAGCTGCTGCCGGCCGCCGTCGAGGAGCTGCTGCGGGTCTACTCGCCGGTGACGATGGGCCGCCTGGCCACCGAGGACGTCACCGTCGCCGGCGTCACCATCCCGGCCGGGAGCCGGGTCCTCATGAACTTCCCGGCCGCCAACCGCGATCCGGCCCAGTTTCCCGATCCCGACACCGTGGTGATCGACCGGGCCCAGAACCGCCACGTGGCCTTCGGCATCGGCATCCACCGCTGCGCCGGCTCCAACCTGGCCCGCATGGAGATGCAGGTGGCGCTGTCGGTCTTCCTGGAGCGGATCCCGGAGTTCCAGGTGGACGGGAGCGCCGCCGTGACCTGGTGCGGCGGCCAGGTCCGGGGCCCCCGAACGCTGCCGCTCCGCTTCGCCGCCGCCCCGTAGCGGAGTCATTTACGCTGCCCCCATGAGCAGCGCTGAGCCGATCTACGCCTCCCGGGTCCTCAAGCTTCCGCTCGTCACCCCGGACGGGGACGCCGTCGGCCGGGTCGAGGATCTGGTCATCGGCCCGCCGACCGGGGAGACCGCTCCCATCCTGCTCGGGCTGGTGGCCCAGGTGGGGCGGCGGCGCATCTTCGTCTCCGGCTCCCGGGTGAAACACTTCGAGACGTCCGGCGTGGTCCTCAGCAGCGCCGCCCTCGACCTGCATCCGTTCACGGTGCGGACGGGCGAGCTCCTGCTGACCTCGCTGCTCGACCGCCCGCTGCGGGGCGAGAAGGTCCTCGACCTGTCGATGCGGCCGCGCCTGTCGCTCTACGGCCGGTTCGGCATCTGGGAGGTCATGCTCGGCCGGCGGCGGGCACTGGGATTCTCGGCCCGGATGCGGCGGGTGCCGTGGGAAGAGGTCGAGGAGCTCTTCGACGTCGGCGAGGCGGCGGCCGAGCTGGTGAAGCTCCGCAGCCTCCACCCGTCGGAGACGGCCCGGGCCATGCAGGACCTGTCCGACGACCAGCGCGAGGAGCTGGTCGACGCCATGCAGGACGAGGACCTGGCCGACGTCCTCGAGGAGCTGCCCGAGGAGGACCAGGCCGAGATCCTC
>JAICYE010000235.1 GCA_025934385.1 Acidimicrobiia bacterium
AACGGCGAGATGCGCACGAGGCGGTGCACACCCTTCTCGGCCGACAGGAGCCCGTAGGCGTGGCGGCCCTTGACGATGAAGGTGGCCGAGCTGATGCCGGCCTCCTCGGCCGGTGACACCTCGTCGACCTCGATGGCGAACCCCCGCCGCTCGGCCCAGCGCCGGTACATGCGCAGCATCATCTCGGCCCAGTCGGCAGCGTCGGTGCCGCCGGCGCCGGAGTGGATCTCGCAGATGGCGTCGCGCTCGTCGTGCTCCCCGGTGAACAGGGCCTGGAGGTCGAGCGCGGCGAGGTCCCGGTCGAGCGCCGTCACCCCGCCGGCGATCTCGCCCTCCAGCGACTCGTCGCCCTCTTCCCGGGCCAGCTCGTCGAGGGTCTCGAGGTCGGACAGGCGCCGCTCCAGCCCGTCAACCAGGTCGACGTCGTCCCTCACCCGGGACAGCTCCGTCGTGACCTTCCGGGCGGCGTCGGGGTCGTCCCACAGGGACGGGTCGCTGGCCTGCTTCTCGAGGTCGGCCAGGCGGGCCCGGGCGGCGTCGATGCGCAGGTAGCCGTGGGCGTCGGCCAGGCGGCGCCGGAGCTCGGCGAGGTCGTCGGAGAAGTCGCGCACGGAGCGTCGAGGCTACACGGCGCCCCCGGCTGACCGGCTCAGCCGGCTTCGGTGCTGTAGACGTCGGTCGGGTCGTCCCGGGTGCCGGGGTCGGCCTCGGCGAAGAAGGCCCGGAAGCGACCCGGACCGATGCCGATGAGACCCTCGTAGTCGCCGAGGAACGACCCGCCGGAGTCAGGGGCCTTGGAGGCGTCGAACGGGCCGCCGAGGTGGGTCTCGCGCCACTGACCGGCGCCGGCGCAGTCCGCGGTGCAGGTGGCCAGCCAGACGTCGGTGGTCAGCGCCGGGGAGCCCACCGCCCGGTTGCGGAGGTCGTAGTAGGAAACGCCGAGCGTGCCGTCGGGGGCGTAGGCCACCGAGGGCAGGACCGCCGGGGCGCCGGCGGGGGTCTGGTTGACGCGCCGCGGCTCGGTCCAGGTGCGGCCGCCGTCCGACGAGGTCGAGAGGGCCACCCCGGCCTGGCGGGCGGCGTCGAACCGGCCGTCGAGCCAGACGGCGGCCAACATTCCGGAGCGGGGGTCGACGGCGAAGGCCGGGAGAATCTGCCCGGCCCGGAAGTGGGCGGCATTCTCCGGGGTCTTGATGTCGCCGATGAGAACCGGGTCTGACCAGGTGGCGCCGTGGTCGGTGGAGCGGATCACGGCCACGGAGAAGCCGGTCAGAGTGCGGGCCTCCGGCTCGCCGGGGAGGGCGGGCACGCCGGGGGCGGCGGGGGCAGCGGGGGCGGCCGGTCGCTCGCCGTCGGCCGTGGGGCGGATGTCGGGGTCGGGCTTCGGGACCGGGCCGGGCCGCGGGGCGGGACCGGGTCGGTCCGGGTCGCCGCCGCCGTCGGGATCGCCACCGCCGTCGGGGTCGCCACCGCCGTCGGCGTCGCGCTCCGCCGCTCCCCCGCCGACGGCGAAGCCGTCGAGCAGCGTTCCGTCGGGGAGGACGACAACCTGGTTGCCGATCGTCTGGCGGCCGGGCCCGGGATCGTAGATGGCCCGCCCCGGTTCCCAGCTGGCGCCGCCGTCGAGGGTGCGGGCGAACCAGGCCGGGCCCTTCGCCGGCACCAGCGGGAGCGGGTTGGCGTCGCTGGTCGGGAGGCCGACGCCCTCGAGCCGGTCCCAGGCCACGTAGACCCGCCGGCCGGCCGGGTCGGTGGGGTCGGCGGTGACGGATTCCTTGTCGTTGAAGGCACCGCCCTTGTCGCGCCGGAGGGTGACGGGCTCCTGCCAGGTGACGCCGCCGTCCACCGACCGGCTCACCATCACGGCGGTGGCGACGTCGGTCAGGTTGACCGACAGGCTGGCCTGGTAGACGTCGCCGTTGGGGGCGAAGTCGACCCAGGGGTCGGAGGCCCGGGGATAGTCACCGCCGTTGGCGGCGGTGCCGCCGGCACAGCGGCTGAAGTGGGCGAAGCTGCGGGCCCAGTGGACGCCGTCGCCGGTGGTGGCGGCCACCAGGCCGTGGGCGCCGCCGGTCGACCAGCGGTCCTGCTGCCACACCCCGACGGCGTGGGCGGGGTTGCGGGGATCGACGGCCACCCTGACCTCGACCTCGGAGTTGGCGTAGTTCGTCCCTTCCGGAGTGGCGCCGTCGCAGCCCGAGGCGAACGGCGACGCCCCCTGGCTCACGTTGACGAGCGGCGTCGCCGCCCCCGCCGCCCCGACCAGTGCGACCAACAGCCCGGCGACCACGCCCGCCGCCCCCAGACCCGTCCGTCGCCCCATCGGCCCTCCCCGTTCGGGACACGACGATAGGCGGCCTGCTGCCCCGGGAGACCTCGGCTCAGCCTTTTCTCACCGGGCCGGCGCGCCCGGGTCCGCAGCCGGGATCACCCTCTCAGGGCTCGAGCAGGGCCCGTAGATCGACCCGGAGCGACACCGGGTCATCCACTGTCACCGAGGCGCCCTCGGCCGCGATCCGGTACTCGGCTCCGTCAAGCACAAGGCAGGTGATGAGGCCGCGGTCAGGGTCGACGATCCAGTAAGCCGAGATTCCGGCGGTGGCGTAGGTGGCGCGCTTCGTCACCCGGTCGTTGGTCAGCGATCCGGGCGACACGATCTCGACGACCAAGCCGACGGGGAGACTGAGGCGGGTCCCGGACCGGCCGCGCTCGACGGCGACCAGGTCGGGCTGCACGCGCTGGGCCCCGGGGAGGTCGAGGTCGACGGGGGCGTCGAACACCTCCATACCGGGCCAGGCCTCTGCCAGGAGGCACTGGAGGCGAAAGGAGACCCGCTGGTGGTCCAACCCTGGAGCAGGTGTCATCACGATGGCACCCCCGATCAATTCATAGCGGCGCCCGTCGTCGGGCATAGCCTCGAGATCGGCCACGGTGAGACCGGTGATCGTCACGGCTGCCTCCTCCCGACCCTCGGGAACCCCTTCCCAGGGTACCGAACGAAGCAGTCGGCGCCGTGTGCGTTGCTACATGGCCTGCCTCGATGCGACGCAAGGCCGTGCCTGGTCGCCGGCTCCCCCGCCTCAGCGGCCGTGGCAGAACTTGAACTTCTTGCCTTCGCAGGTGAAGGCGCTGGTCACGGCGCTATCGGGCGCTCCAGGTCCACACCAGGTCCACAGGACTCGCTCCCCCTCTACAGCTGGTGCAATCGTGCCGTCCCGACCAACGCCGGTCCTCTCGATACCGAGCGGTTCTGCCGACGGACGGCTCCCAAGGAGCCGTCCGGGACCACTTTCGCGCCCTGCATCATTTCTACAGGAGCTGCCGGCAGGGCACCCCGTCAGAGCAGCTGGCGACCCCTCGTCAGCCGGCGAGGACCGGCGGGAGGCTGAATAGTGGCGCCAGGGGTGCCGGATCGGCGGTCACGAACGAGTCGAGCAACTCGTCCGGGAGGCTCTGGGTCAGGATGGCGTGGGCCCGGCTGGCGACCCCGGCCCAGTGCGGGAGGCCTTCGGTGAGGAGATGGTGGGCCGCAACGTCGGTGTCAACGGCGTGCGTGCCCTCAGTGAAAACGGCCATCCTGATCCCTCCGTTTCGGCGTGGTCGAATCGACGCCAGCATCGGGGAGCCCGGTTTCCGGAAAGGTCACAGGGAGGTCATTGCCCGGTCACTGCACCCGCCTCGCGAGGCCCGGGGGGACCGCCGCGCCTGACCTAATCTGGGGCAGCAACGGGCGGAGGGAGGCGTCATCATCGAGTTTCGGCTCCTCGGTCCCGTCGATGTCGTGGCCGACGGCCGGTCCCTCGCGCTCGGCGGCCGACGGGAACGCGCCGTCTTGGCACTCCTGCTGCTCTCCGCCAACCGCGTGGTCGCGTCGGAGAAACTGGTGGACGAACTGTGGCCCGATACGGCGCCGAGGGAGGCGCTGCACTCGCTGCGGGTGGGGGTCTCTCGGCTGCGCAAGGTCCTGCACGAGGCGGCCGGGAGGACGGTCATAGACACGGAGGCGCCGGGCTACGTCCTCCGGGTCGCCCCCGAGGCCTTCGACCTCGCCAGGTTCGAGTCGCTTGTGGCCCGGGGTCGGGGGGAGATGGCCCACCACCAGCCCGGCCAGGCCGGCGAGTCGCTCCGGGAGGCACTGGCGCTGTGGCGGGGCCCGGCACTCACCGGCGCTGGCGAGGCGGCGTTCGCCCGGGCCGAGGCCGCCCGGTTGGAGGAGGCCCGGCTCAGTGCCTTGGAGACGCGAGTGGAAGCGGATCTCGCCGCCGGTCGCCACACCGAACTGCCCGCCGATCTCGACGCACTGACCCGGGCGCATCCGCTGCGGGAGATGCTGTGGGGTCAGCGCATGGTCGCCCTCTATCGCTCGGGACGACAGGCCGACGCTCTGAGGGCCTTCCAGGAACTGCGACGGATCCTCGGCGAGGAGCTGGGCATCGAACCGAGCCTCCCGCTGGTGGAGCTGGAGGCTGCGATGCTTCGCCAGGAGCCGGCGTTGGACTGGATGCCCCCCGGCCCGGATCGCCCCATGCCGGGCCCACCAACAGCGGCTGGCCGTGCACCGGAGGCCGTGCTGCCCTTCTCCTACCGGACACCGTTCGTGGGACGGGAGGGAGAGCGCGCGGAGCTGTGCCGGCGGCTGGATGGGGCGGCCGCCGGCGAGGGCGGCATCGTGCTGATCGCCGGGGAGCCCGGGGTCGGGAAAAGCCGCCTCGCCGAGGAGCTCGCCGCCGAGGCGGCGCCGGCGTTCCGGGTCCTCGTCGGCCACTGCTATGAGAGCGGTCGCCAGCTGCCCTACATGCCGTGGGTCGAGCTGATCGAGGCGGCCATGG
>JAICYE010000337.1 GCA_025934385.1 Acidimicrobiia bacterium
ACCAGGCCTGGGCCGGCGTGCTCATGCTGCTGCAGTTCGGCCGGGAGGTCTTCTTCGCCCTGACCGGCTTCGTGCTCGTCTACTCGGCCGGCAACCGGCCGCTGTCGGCCTGGGCCTTCTGGCGCAAGCGCTTCCCGCTGATCGCCGTCCCCTACCTGGCCTGGAGCGGCATCTACACCCTCTTCCACATCTTCGGGCCGCTCCACGCCCACCTCTCGTGGCACACCGCCCTCTGGGACGTCGCCACCGGCAACTCCGAATACCACCTCTACTTCCTCCTGGTGTCTCTGCAGCTGTACCTGGTCTTCCCGCCACTGCTGCGCTTCGTGCGGCGGACGGCCCAGCGCCCCTGGCCCGTCCTCGCCGTCGTCGGCGCCCTCAACACGGCCTGGTTCGCCTGGCTGCAGTACGGGCACGCCCCGACGAACTGGATCGGCCAGCTCTGGCCCCGGGCCTACGAGCTCCTCCCGACCTACGCCGTCTACGTCCTGATCGGCGCCTACGCCGCCCTCCACCTCGACCGGGTCGACCGGATCATGACCGAGCGGCGGCGAACGATGCTCTGGATCGCCGCTCTCGCCGCCCTGATCGCCGAGGTGGTCTTCTGGGCCCAGGTCGGCGGACGGGACCCCCGGGTGGCGGCCGCCGTCCTCCAGCCGGCGATGGCCCTGACCTCGATCGCCGCCCTCATCGGCCTGTACCTGGCCGGCACGGCCTGGTGCGTCCGGGGCCGCCCCGGCGCCGGGTTCATGACGAAGGCCTCGGACCTCTCGTTCGCCGTGTATCTGGCCCATCCGCTGGTCCTGGAGCTGCTGCTCGTGGCCGGGCTCGGCAACGAGCGCCAGAGGGTGCCGGCCGCCCTGGCCACGGTGCTGGCGATGGCGGGCACGGCCGTGGGCGCCAGCCTCATCGCCGTCGTGGCCCGGGAGACCCGCTTCTCGCTGCCGCTGACCGGCCGGCCCCGGCGCCGGCCGAGTCGGCCGACCGCGCCTGCCGCGCCGACCCGGCCAGGCCAGCTGCGCAGCGCTGACGAAGCTTTCAGAAGGGTCACAGAAGCTTCCCAGGCGGGCTTCCGAGCATGAAAACCATGAGAACCCGTTCGGCACAAAATGCCCACAGCGGACGGCGTGGCCTGTCGGTCCGGGCGCTCCTCACCGAGCGCCGCAACGCCACACCGCTGCGGACGGCGTACGTCGAAGGCGACACGGGGCGCCGGGTCACGTGGGGCGAGATCTCCGTGGCCGCCGCCGACTGGACGGCGCAGCGCCGGCAGCTGGGCGTGGCGCCGCTGGCCCGGGTCGGCATCGTCATGGGCGACCCGCTGGCCGCCGCCACCGCCCACATCGCCGCACTGGCCGCCGGCGTGACCGTGGCGCCGCTCAACCCCCAGGCACCGGCCGACGAGCTCGCCGCCGAGATCCGCAGCCTCGGCCTCTCCGCCGTCGTGACCGACGGCGGCGGGGAGACCGGCCTCGACGACCTCGCCGCCGCCGGCGCCCAGGTGTGGCTGACCGGTCCCGGCGGGCTGCGCCTGGCCCGGTTCCGGCCCTGGCCGGCCTCGACCACGAGCCCCGGCCCGGCGGCGCTGATCATGGCCAGCTCCGGCACGACCGGGCCCCGCAAGATCATCCCGCTGACCGAAGCGCAGCTCCTCGGGACGGCGGCCGCCGTGGCCGATCACCACGGCATCAGCGCCGACGACCGCGGTTACTCGCCGCTGCCGCTTTTCCACATCAACGGCCTCGTCGTCGGTGTGCTGTCGACGCTGGTGGCCGGGAGCACGCTGGTCGTCGACACCAGGTTCTCCCGCCGGCAGTTCTGGGACAGAGTCGCCGACCAGGACGTCACCTGGCTCAACCTCGTGCCGGCCATCATCGGTCTGCTGGCCGAGTCTGGGGAGCCTCACCAGCCTCCGAGGCACACAGCAGTGCCGGCGGCGGTGGCCGAGCGCATCCGCTTCGCCCGCTCGGCGTCGGCGCCGCTGGCGCCGGGCACGCTGGGCCGCTTCGAGGGCCGCACCGGCATTTCGGTCCTCGAGACCTACGGCATGACCGAGGCCGCCAGCCAGATCGCCGCCAACCCGCTCGACCCCCGGCGCCGCCGTCCGGGATCGGTGGGGCAGGGGATCGGCATCGAGGTCCGCGTCGTCGACGAGACCGGCCACCCGGTGGGGCCCGACACCGTCGGCGCCGTCGAGATCCGGGGCGACCACGTCGTCGACCAGTACTGGAGCGCCACCGAACGAGGCCTCGTCGCCCGGCCGGCCCGCCGGCCCGGCGGCTGGCTCACCACCGGCGACCTCGGCCGCTTCGACGAGGACAGGTTCCTGTACCTCGTCGGCCGGACCGACGACGTCATCAACCGGGGCGGCGAGAAGCTCTACCCGGCCGAGATCGAAGCGGTGCTGCTCGGCGACGGCCGGGTCACGGCCGCCGCCGTCGTCGGCCGGCGCCACCCGATCGTCGGCGAGGAGCCGGTCGCCTTCGTGCTGGCCGACGTCCCGCCGGCGGGCCGGGCCCGCCTCACCGAGGAACTGCACGACCGCTGCAGCCGGGCGCTTTCCGCCTTCAAGCGCCCGGCCGACATCAGCGTGGCCGAGACGCTGCCCTGCGGCCCGACCGGCAAGGTCCGCCGGGCCGACGTCCGCCGCCAGGCGGCGCTCACCAGCCCGCTCCACGCTCAGCCCGTCCGAGCCTGAACGACCGTCAGAGGAGACGCCGATGAACCCCCAATGGCTCGACCTGCCCGCCCGCCCCGCGAGACCCCGCACGGCCGGCCTCACGATGGTCATCGACAACGGCCTCCCGACGGGCTGGTTCGGCGACGCCGTGGCCAGCAGCGCCCACCTCATCGACATCGTGAAGTTCGGCTGGGGCACCTGCATGGTCACCGAGGACCTCGACCGGAAGATCGGCGTGCTCAAGGACCACGGCATCAAGTTCTGCTTCGGCGGGACCCTGTTCGAGAAGTTCGTCATCCAGGGCCGCTTCGACGCCTTCCTCAAGTTCTGCCACCACTGGCACTCCGACGTCGTCGAGGTGTCCAACGGCACGATCTCGCTGTCGAACGCCGAGAAGGCCGACTACATCCGGCGCTGCGCCGCCGAGTTCGTCGTCAGCAGCGAGGTCGGCTTCAAAGACCAGGCCAAGGCGGACCTGATGTCGTCGGCCCAGTGGGTCGAGTGCATCGCCGAAGACCTCGCCGCCGGTGCCAGCCTCGTCATCACCGAAGCCCGGGAGAGCGGCAAGAGCGGCATCTGCCGGTCGGACGGCCACCTCCGGGGTGGCCTGGTGGAGACCATCCTGGCCGGCGGCACCGACCCCGACCGCCTGCTGTTCGAGGCGCCCACCAAGGACCTCCAGACCCAGTTCATCACCCTGCTGGGCCCCAACGTCAACCTCGGCAACGTCTCGCTCGGCGACGTGATCGCCCTCGAGACGCTGCGGCTCGGCCTGCGGGGCGACACGCTCCTGCACTTCGAGGCGGCGTCGATCTATGCGTGAGTCACGGGACGTCTTCCACCTCGCCATCCCGACCCACGACCTCGACGAGGCCGTCGAGTTCTACGTCGGGAAGCTCGGCTGCCACCTCGCCCGCCGCTACGCCGACCGCATCACGCTCGACTTCTTCGGTGAT
>JAICYE010000186.1 GCA_025934385.1 Acidimicrobiia bacterium
AGCGGTCCGGTCCCCTACCAGGTCGATGGCGACCACCTCGGCGAACCCGAGCGCCTCGACTTCACCTACGAGGACGACGCCCTGACGATCGTGGTGCCCTAGCCCGCGCCTGCAGCCTCAGCGCTCGACCCGGGGGGCGGCGATCGGGACCCGGAGGTGGACCCGGGTGCCGCCGTCGTTCTTCATCGTCAGCTCGCCGGCCAGCTCGCTCTGCACCAGCGTCCGCACGATCGACAGGCCCAGCCCGGAGCCGGTCTCCGGGGTGAAGTCGGGCGGCAGGCCGACCCCGTCGTCGACGACGTCGACCACCGCCTCGTCGTTCTCCCGCACCAGCCGCACGGTCACCGACCCCTCCCGGTGCTCGCCCGACCCGTTGTCGGGGAAGCCGTGCTCGACGGCGTTCTGCAGCAGCTCGGTCAGCACGACGGCCAGCGGGGTGGCCACCTCGGCCGGGAGGTCGCCGGGGTCGCCCTCGACGTGGAAGCGGATGTGGCGGTCGGGCGACACCAGCCCGTCCTCCACCACCCGAACCAGCGGCCGGATGATCTCCCCGAACGGCACCGTGTTGCCGGCCTCGTAGGCCAGCGTCTCGTGGACGAGGGCGATGGAGCGGATCCGTCGCACCGACTCCTCCAGCGCCTGCTTGGCCTCCGGCGAGGCGAGCCGCCGGCTCTGGAGCCGCAGCAGCGAAGCGATCGTCTGGAGGTTGTTCTTCACCCGGTGGTGGATCTCCCGGATGGTGGCGTCCTTCGACAGGAGCATCCGGTCCCGCCGGCGGAGCTCGGAGACGTCGCGCATCAGCAGCACCGCGCCGTTGGGCGTGGCGTCCTCCAGCAGCGGGATGACCTGCAGCAGGATCGACGTGTCGCCCCACTCCAGCTCCTCGGTCACCGGCGCCCGGGCGGCGAAGGCGGTGCGGACGGCGTCGTCGTCGAGGCCGATGTCGGACAGGCGCTGCCCCTGGGCGTTGGCGTGGATCCCCATTCGATGGAGCGAGCTGACTGCGTTTGGACTGGCGTAGCGGACGGTCGACTCGTTGTCGAGCACCAGGACGCCGTCGCCGACCCGGGGCGACTCCTCCGGCACCAGCGCCCCGCCCGTGAACGGGAACGTCCCCTCGTAGAGCATCCGGGCGAAGCGGTCGAAGATCTCGAAGTAGACCCGCTCGAGCTCCCCGAGGCGCCGGCCGGTCGTGGTGGCCGCCTCCCGGGTGAGGAGGGCGATGACCTTCCCCCGGTGGCGGACGGGGATGGCCTGCACGTTGGCCCGCTCGGTCGACGTGCCGAGGACGGCGGCGTCGCCCACGCCGATCTCCCCCAGCCGCCAGACCCGGGCGATCAGCGGCCGTTCGACCTCGTCGACGATCGTGCCGACCATGTCGTCGCGGTAGAGCGTCTGGTCGGTGGTCGGCCGCACCTGGGCCAGCACCACGAACCGGTGGCCCTCCTCGCCGGCGACGGGGGCGAGCAGCAGCAGGTCGGCGAAGCAGAGGTCGGCCAGCATTCCCCAGGCGGCGGCGAGGCGCTGGAGATGGGCGGCATCGTCGGCCGTCAGCCGCGTGTGCGACCGGGCCAGCTCGACGAGGGTGGCCATAGCTCCTCAGTGCCTCGGCCGGTGGCGTTGACGAGTGCCAGGCCGAGTCAGGAGCGTCGCCGGCACGGATCGACGAGGAGGCGTAGCGGGAGCTACGCCGACGAGGAGGACGCCGCCAGCGGCGGTCCTGGCCGGCGTGGCGCCGTCAAACGTCGCCGGTCGAGGCACTCAAATGGCCTTCGGGGACGGGCGGCGCCGTTCGAAGCCACACAGCTCGGTGTAGCCGGCGTTGCCCAGCAACGTTCGGAGGCGGTGGGCGCCGTCGGCGACGAGCGCCAGTTCGTGGGCGTCGGAGGCGGTCGTCACCGGGACGCCGGCGGCCCGGAACCGGGCCAGCAGCGGCGGCGCCGGGTAGGCCTCGGCCGCCGGCTTGCGCCACCCGGCCGACGACAGCTCGGCGGCGACGCCGTTCTCCGCCGCCGCCTTGGCCAGCCGGTCCCACCACGGCGCCAGGTCGCCGTCGGGCACGATCCCCGCCACCTTGGCCAGGTCGGGGTGGGCGAGGACGTCGGCGCTGCGAGTGGCGGCCAGCTCCTCGATGGCGGCGACGTAGGCGTCCCAGACGGCCTCGACCTCCCGGGTGACCCACTGCTCGTCCACCACCGGGTCGCCCATCTGGTCGAACCCCCAGGCGCCGAGCCAGTGCACGGACCCCAGCAGGAGATCGAACGGCCAGCCGGCCAGCAGGTCGGCCACCTCGCCCATGCGGCCGGGGTAGTGGTCGACCTCGAGGCCGAGCCGGACGGGAATCGGCGCGCCGGCCTCCGCCGCCCCGGTGACCGCCCCGACGTACTGCTCGAGGTCGCCGGTGGCGTGGGTGGCCCAGTAGGCCGCCGTCTGCTCCCGGAGCCGCCCGTCGGGATCGGCGTCCCACCAGCCGCCCAGCAGCCGGTCGGCCTGCCGGAAGCGGAAGAGATGCTCGGTGATGCAGATCTCCTCCACGCCGGTGGCGGCCGCCGCCTCGGCGTAGGCGCGCACCGACTCGACCCGGTACGGGCCGTCCTCCCCGTGCCGCAGCAGGTGCAGGTGATAGTCGAGCACTGCGACGCGATGGTAACTGACCGGGGCGAACGGACCCGGGGTCGGCAGGGCCCTTACCCGCAAAGGGACGGCGCTACGGCGCCCGGCGCTGTTCGGCCCGGTCCAGGCAGTCGGCCACCAGGCCCGGAAGGTCGTAGCCCGCCTCGGCGTCGTCGAGCTCGGCGGCGCTGGCGTGGGTGGCCGGATCCCGGGGCTCGAACAGCGTGCAGCAGTCCTGGTGGGCGGAGGCACTCAGGTCGTAGGTGCCGACCCGGCGGGCCTCGTCGATGATCTCCACCTTGTCGGTACCGACCAGCGGGCGCAGCATTTGCAGCGTCGCCACCGACCCGACCGCGGCCATGTTCTCCAGGGTCTGCGAGGCCACCTGGCCGAGGCTCTCGCCGGTGACGACGGCGAGGGCGCCGTGGCGGGCGGCGATCCCCTCCGCCACCCGGACCATGAGCCGCCGGTAGAGCAGCACCCGCAGCGGCGACGGCGCCGAGAGCGTGATCTCCCGCTGGGCCTCGCCCATCGGCACCGACCACCAGGGACGGCGGTAGCCCCACCGGCCCAGCACCGCCACGAGCTGGGTGACCTTCTGCTCCGACGACCGGTCGGTGAACGGCTGGCCGTGGAAGTGGACGGCGACGGGGTCGGCGCCCCGCCGCATCATCCGCCAGGCGGCCACCGGCGAGTCGATCCCCGCCGACAGCAGGGCGACGACCGGCCCGGCCGTCCCCACCGGCAGGCCGCCGGGCCCGGGGACCTTGGCCGCCGACACGTAGGCCTTGTCGTGGACGATCTCGATCCGCACCGACACGTCGGGACGGCTGAGGTTCACCCGTTTGCCGAGGCCGGTCCGGATGGCGTCGCCCACGGTCTCGTTGACCTGCTGGCTGCTGACGTCGAACGGCGTGCGGGCCCGCCGGGCCCGCACCTCGAACGTCTCGAACGGCGTGAGCGTGTCGGCGTCGCGGGCGACGTCGACGGCCCTGTCCACGATGGCGTCGAGGTCCGCCCGGGCCACGAGGACGGGCGCCACGTTGGCCACGCCGAAGACGCGGGCGACCCGCTCCAGGGCGTCGGGCTTCGGTTCGAGGATCTCGACGCGGCCGCTGACCAGGCGGACCCGGGCCGCCGAATCGCCCAGTGCCCGCTTCAGGTTGTCCCGCAGGGCGCGCTCGAAGCGGGGCCGGTTGCGGCCCTTGAGGCCGATCTCGTGGTAGTGGGCGAGGAGGAGGTCGGGGTTCACGGCCCTGCATCCCCCAGATCCAGCAGCACCTCATCCGTGGTGGCGATCCGCACGCCCCGCCGGCGCCACTGTTCGAGGAGCTCGGCGCCCTTGGCGGGGTCGAGGGCGGCGACGGCGTCCTCCACCAGGACGAGCTCGAAGCCGCCGCCCTGGGCCAGCATCCCGTCGACGGCGTAGCGGTCGCAGACCTCGAGGGCGACGCCGTAGACGACGACCCGGTCGGGGTGCAGTGCCGCCAGCAGGGGCCGGGCGGCCGGGTTGGAGAAGGCGTCGAAGCGGTTCTTGCGCAGCACGATCTCCGGGGCGCCGGCGACGGCGGCGACGTCGACACCGCTCCCGTCGGGCGGGATCTCGACCGCGCCCGGCAGGGCGGCGGTCTCGGCGAGGCGCTCGGCGCCCGGCGTCCCCCGCAGGCAGTGGGGTGGGAACGTCTCCACGAAGTCGGGAGCGGCGGCGATCTCCGGGTCGTCGGGCCCGTGGTCGTCGGCGGTGTGGACGATCGTGACGCCGGCCACCCGGGCCCCCGCCGTCAGCCGGCCCAGGTTCGGCAGGAGCCGCTCGGCCCCGGGCACCGCCAGCGCCCCGGACGGCAGCATGAAGTCGACCTGCGTGTCGACGTCCCAGAACACGGTCCGGCCCGGCATACCGAGGATTGTCGCGCCCTCAGGAGAACAAGCACTCCCCGAGGCGGGCCAGGCCCCGGAGGTCGTGGATGTCCTCCTCGAAGGCCGGTACCCGGAGCACCGGCGCCGACAGGCGCCCGAGCTCGCCCCGCAGCTCGGCCTCCCGCTTGGCCGCCACCTCGAAGTTGAGGAAGGACTCGCCGATCGTCGTGAGCACCCGGGAGACCGTGGCCGGGTCGAGCTCGGCGTCGGCCCCGGCGGCGGACGCCGCCGCCGGCCCGGGGTCGGTCACCAGCGCTCGGGCGGCGGCGTCGCCCGCCTCGTCGAGGAGGTAGTCGGGCAGCGTCTTGTTGAGGACCACGGCCCCGAGGTGCAGCTTCCGGGCGACCAGCTCGGAGACGAAGAACTCCGCCTCCCGCAGTGGCGCCGCCTCCAGCGTCGACACCACCACGAACGTCGTACGGCGGTCGTGGAGCAGCGCCTCCACCGACCGGGCCCGCTTGACGAACCCGTCGTACATCGTCTGGAAGTTGAGGAAGAACTCGGCGATGTCCTCCAGGAACTGGCTGCCGAGAATGCGGTCGGCCACCTGGTAGAAGGGCCGGCTGGCCATGTTCATCATCCGGGCGCCCCGCCGGCCGCCGACCCGGTAGGGCATGGTCAGCCAGCGCAGCAACCGGCTGCCGAAGAAGTCGGCCATCCGCTCGGGGGCTTCGAGGAAATCGAGTGCGTTCCTGGTCGGCGGAGTGTCGACGACGATCAGGTCGTAGCCGCCCTCGGCGTGGATCTCGTGGAGCCGCTCCATGGCGATGTAGTCGTGGCTCTGGACGAACCGGGCGGTGATGTTGTGGTACAGCCGGTTCTCCAGGATCCGGTAGGCGGTCTCCTCGTCCCGGGCGTGGCGGAGCACGAGGTCGTCCCAGCTCTGCTTGGTGTCGAGCATGGCCGCCCACAGCCCGCCCCGGATCTCC
>JAICYE010000578.1 GCA_025934385.1 Acidimicrobiia bacterium
GATCTTCGCCTTCGGTGACGCCGGGTTCTTCGGCTCCACCGGCAACATCGTCCTCAACAAGCCGATCACCGGGATGTCGGCATCGCCGTCCGGCCGGGGCTACCGCTTCGTGGCCACCGACGGCGGGCTCTTCAGCTTCGGCGATGCCGCCTACGCCGGCTCGGCCGTCGGCCGGCGCGCCACCAGCCCCATCGTCGGAATGGCCGGCGCACCCGACGGCAACGGCTACTGGCTGGCCGGATCGTCCGGATCGGTCATGGCCTTCGGCGACGTCGAGACGCAGGGCTCGGCGTCCGGACAACCGCTCCCGGCGCCGATCGTGGCCATCGCCGCCCCCGCGCCGGCGGGCCACGCCGGGGCACCGGCCGCCGTCGGCTCGCCCGGCCCGTCCGCCGGCGCCGCCACCGGCCCTGACGCCGCCGTCGATCCCGACGCCGCCCCGCCGCCGCCGGCCGATCCCGGAGCACCACCGACGGCGACTGCTCCCGCTCCCGCCGCCCCGCCCTTCCAGATCGGCCTCATCGGGGACACCGAGGCGTCGTCACCCGACGACCCCGGCCTGCTCCGGCTCCGTCAGGCCATGAACGGTCGGGGCTACGCCTTCGTGGCCCACGACGGCGACATCCAGGGGCAGGGGACCCCGTGCGACGACAGCCGGCTGCTGGCCGTGCGCGACGTCTTCAACGGGTTCACCGCGCCGTTCCTGTACACGCCGGGCGACAACGAGTGGTCCGACTGCCCCGATCCGGCCTCGGAGCTCGGCTCCATCCGGCGGGTGTTCTTCTCGACGAACCAGTCGCTGGGGAAGAATCCGATGGCGCTGACCCGCCAGGGCGCGCCGTTCGTGGAGAACGCCCGCTGGGTCTACGGCAACGTGGTCTTCGCCACGATCAACGCCCCGGGCCCGTCCGGCACGAGCTCGGCCGCCCCCGGCCTGACCAATGCCGACGTCGCCTGGGTCAACGCCGCCTTCGACCAGGCGCAGGCCCTCGGCAGCCCGGGGGTGATGATCATCCAGCAGGACGACCCGTTCGACGGCCCGGCGAACACCAGGCTCGACAATGCCCTCGTCAGCCGGGCGAAGGCCTTCGGCCGGCCCGTCGTCCTCGTCCACGGTGACACGCACGTCTACCGGCTCGACCGGCCCTGGGGCAGCGCCCCCAACCTCACCGAGCTGGAGACGTTCGCCTCCAACTCGCCGAGCGACTGGGTGCAGGTGGCCGTCGACCCGGCCAGCCCGTCCGTCTTCAAGGTGTCGACGCCGCGGGCGTGACGGGCTCGACGCCGTCGGCCCCGGCGCCTCCTCCGGCCTTGCGCAGCGGTCCGGTCAGCGCCAGATAGGCCAGGCCCCACAGGCACGACACGGCGGCCAGCAGCAGCGTCGGCGGGCGGGGCCCGGTGACGCCGGCCAGCGCCCCCGAGGCGATCAGCGACAGGCTCATGGTCACGGTGACGAGGGCGAAGTCGGCGGCGAAGACCCGGCCCCGGATGTAGTCCGGGACGGCGGCCTGGATGCCATAGGTCGACAGCGTCCACTGGGCGCCGCCGCCGAGATGGGCGAGGAGCACCCCGCCGATGGCCAGGGCGAGGACGGGCGCGGTCCCGACGACGAGGTACCCGGCGCCGTAGACGAGGCCGGCCGCCCCGCAGGCCTGGAGGAGGCCGGGGATCTGACCGTTCACGTTGGCCGGCCCGAGGGCGCGCCGGTCGAGGAGGCGGCGGGCGACGAAGGGCCCGGCCACGACGCC
>JAICYE010000443.1 GCA_025934385.1 Acidimicrobiia bacterium
CGCCTCCGAGACCTGGCTCGAGGTCACCCGCCGGCTCGACCGGTTCGTCGGCACCGAGCGCGACTTCCGGGGCTGGCTGTTCACCATCGCCCGCCACCGCCTGATCGACGCCCGCCGCCGGGCCGCCCGCCACCGCACCAACCCGGTGGCCTGGATCCCGGAGCGCCCGGGGCGCGACGACCCCGCCGCCGACGTGCTGGCCGGCCTGTCGACCGAGGCGTCGATCCGGCTCGTGTCGGAGCTGCCGCCCGAGCAGGCGGAGGCCGTCCTCCTCCGGGTGATGGCCGGGCTCGACACCGAACGGGTGGCCCAGATCATGGGCAAGCAGCCGGGCAACGTCCGGGTCCTCTCGCACCGGGGCCTGCGCAACCTGGCCCGCCGGCTGACGCCGACCGCCGTCAGCGGTTCCTGAACCGGGGGCCGGGGACGGCACCGGGCAGGGCGTCGAGGCCGGACGGCAGATTGTCCTTGAGCGAGGCGTAGACGGCGCCGAGCTCGGCCATGGCCGGCTCGCCGACGACGCCGGCCAGGGCGGGCAGCAGCTCGTTCTCCACCAGGGGGACGTGGCCCTCGACGGCCACCGCCACGCCCCGGACCAGGTCCTCGAAGGCGGCGTCGTCGGGATGGGCCCGATCGAGGGCCGAGAGGACCGGCCGCAGCGTGTCGTGGTCGGCCTGGCCCCGGTTGGCCAGCTCGGCGCCGCCGGGGACGATGTCCCGCAGCGCCGGGTAGAGGATCTGCACCTCGGCGGCGGTGTGGGCGGCGAGCTCGTCGACGAGACGGTGGGCGAGGGGAAAGCGGTCGGCCCGCTCCCGGTCGCCGACGGCGGCCAGCAGCCCGGTGATCACGTGGTGGTCATGGGCGATGAGTTCAGCGAGGTCGGGTGGCATGCCTCCCCCTAGACGAGGCGCCGCTCGGTGGCCCAGCGGGTGAGCTCATGGCGGCTGGAGAGCTGCAGCTTGCGCAGCACGGACGAGACGTGGGTCTCGACCGTCTTCACCGACAGGTTGAGGCGCCGGGCCACCTCCTTGTAGGCGTAGCCCCGGGCGATGAGCCGCAGCACGTCGCGCTCCCGGGCGGTGAGCTGGTCGAGCTCGGGGTCGGAGGGCAGGGGCAGCGAGCCGGCGAAGGCGTCGAGGACGAAGCCGGCCAGCCTCGGGGAGAAGACGGCATCGCCGGCCGCCACCCGGCCGATGGCCTCGGCCAGCTCGGCACCGGAGACCGTCTTGGTCAGGTAGCCGCGGGCGCCGGCCCGGATGACGGAGATGACATCCTCGGCGGCGTCGGAGACGGACAGCGCCAGGAACCGGGGAACCGGCGCCACCTCGGGGCCGGGAACCGTGCCCGGAGCGGCGCCGGCGGAGGCAGCGGCGAGGACGCGGCGGATCAACTCGGCGCCGCCGCCCCCGGGCATGTGGACGTCGACGAGGACGACGTCGGGCCGGGCGGCGGCGATGCCGGACAGCGCCTCGTCCACGTCGCCGGCCGTGCCCACGACCTCGACCCGGCCCTCCAGCTCGCTGCGCACGCCCGACCGCACCAGCGGATGGTCGTCGACGACGAAGACCCGGATCGCGCTCTCGTTGTTCATCTCGGCTTCTCCTCTACCCGCACCGGCGCCCGGGGGACCGACAGTTCCACCTCGGCGCCCTCGCCCGGCGCCGAGCGGACCTCGGCCGTCCCGCCGTGGCGCCGCACCCGGGCCGAGATCGAGTCGGCCACCCCCCGCCGGTCGGGCGGCACGGCGGCCGGGTCGAAACCCCGGCCCCGGTCCCGGACGAACAGCGAGACCCGGTCGGGTTCGACCTCCAGGTAGACGTCGACGGTGTCCACGCCGGCGTGGCGGGCGGCGTTCAGGGCCGCCTCCCGCCCGGCGGCGACCAGCGCCCGTCCGGCGTCGTCGAGCGGCGCGTCGCCGACGAGGACGGCGTCGAGCCGCACGCCGTAGCGGTCCTCCACGTCGTCGAGCTCCCGGCGCAGCAGGGTGGCGATCGTGGTGTCGGCGCCGTGGCCGTTGACTTCCTGGGCGACGCCCGCCGCCCCCCGGGCGCCGTACAGCCAGGTGCGCAGCTCCCGCTCCTGGCGCCGGGCCAGGCTGCGGACGGCCTTGTCGTCGCCGGCCCGCTTCTGGATCAGGGCCAGGGTCTGGAGGACGCCGTCGTGGAGGTGGGCGGCCACCTCGGCCCGCTCCTCGGACCGGATCCGCTGGCGTCGCTCGTCGGCCAGGTTCCGGGCGAGGCGGGCCATCCAGGGGCCGAGGAGGAGGACCGTCCCGGCGGTGAGCACCGCCGCTCCGGCGGCGCTGCGGCCGATCGAGCGGAGGCTGCCGAGGGCGGCCAGTGTCGCCACCCCGCCGACGATCGCGAGGCTGATCCCCACGGCGACGATCAGGGGCCGGAACCGCTCCCGCCGCCAGGCTCCGGCACGGTCGCCGCCATCGGCTGCGGCGCCGGGCCCGCCGGCCGCTTCGGCGCCGGCCGGGGAACGCCCGCCCCAGCCCCAGGCGAGCCCGGCGCCCATGATGGCCAGGACGGCCGGGGCGACGACCTGGCCGGGGAGCCAGGCGGTGAACTGTCCGAGGAGGATCACGGCGCCGGCCACGATGGCCAGCACGGCCAAGGCGTCGACGGGATCGGCCGGCTGCCCGGCGATCGTGAGGCCGCCGGCCGGCGCCTCTGGACCGCCCGTCGGGCGGGGGGCGCCGGACGGTCCGCCGCCGGTCCCGGCGTCGCTCTCCGGCGGCAGGAAGGCCCAGGCGAG
>JAICYE010000472.1 GCA_025934385.1 Acidimicrobiia bacterium
CGGCGCCGGCCGGCTGCAGCTGCCGGTGTGGTCGCTCCAGGCCGAGCGGGCCTGAGCGGGCGGCCGGTCACGATCCGCACGGCCACGAGGAACACCGCCAGCCCGGCCAGGAAGTCGAGGCCGATGAAGGTGTTCTGGAACCAGTCGAAGTCGCCGGGTGGAACCGTGGTGTAGTGCAGGATCCCGATGAGGCCGCTCACCGAGTAGGCGCCGAGCAGCGAACCGCCGAGGGAGCGGTTGCCCCGCGCCAGCCAGCGGTACCCGGCCACGCCGGCAGCGGTGAACAGCACCCAGCTGATCGGGATCATCGCCCGGGTGACGAAGCCCGGCTTGCCACCGGTGTAGTCGTCGAAGCGGACGGTGTTGTCGATGTAGTGCACCACCGACAGAGCCAGCGCGGTCACGAAGACCCGCCGCACCACGGTGAGCTCCTCGGAGCGCATCACCGGCGACCTCCCTTTCTGGCCCGGGGCCGGGCCCGCAACGCCGCCTCGGCGGCGGCGACCAACGATTCGCCGGCGGCGAGCAGCGGTTCCGGACTTCGCAGCGAGCGGCTCAGCACGAAGGCCCCTTCCAGCCCGGTGATGATGGCGATCCCGAGCCGCCGGGCGGACTCGGCATCGGCGACGCCGGCCGCTTCCACCAACCGGGTGGCGGCCTCGATCCAGCCGTCGAAGATCTCGGCGCTCACCAGCCGGAGCGCCTCGTTGGTGCTGGCCACCTCGAGCGCCACCGTCTCGATCCAGCAGGCGTCGGCGTAGCCGCTGGCGGCCAGCACCTCGGCCGCGGTCTCGAAACAGAGGCGGATGCCGGAGACGAGATCGGGGGCCGTCTCGAACACGCCCTCGACGAGCAACTGGTAGCCGTGGCCCGACAGGCGCAGCGCCTCGGCGGCCAGCTGCTCCTTCCCGCCGGGGAAGAAGTGGTAGAGCGAGCCGATCGGCACGCCGGACTCGGCGGCCACCTGCTTGAGCCCGACCCCGGTGTAGCCGTAGCGGCCGTAGAGCTGGGCGGCGGTGGCGACGAGCCGGTCCCGGCTGCTCATGCCCGGCACTCTAGCCCTTAGTAGAACGTTCGTCTAGCCATCCGGCCCGGCCCGGCCCCGCCCGGAACATAAGCTCGCAGCGTGCGTCAGGATCGTGTCCGATGATCGAGTACCGGCTGGTCGGGTCGACGGAGCTGGCCCGGGTCGGGTTCCTCACGCTGTGCGAAGAAGAGTTCGTCTCGCCGGCCGGTGCGCCGTGCATCCGCTGGACCGTGACGCACCCGGGCGTCGTGGCCGCCGTCCCGATCGTCGACGGGCCCCGCGGCGCCACCGCCCTCATGGTCCGCCAGTTCCGCCCGGCGCTGCGGAAGTGGGTGCTCGAGATACCGGCCGGGAAGCTCGACGTTCCCGGTGAGGACCCCGACGCCGCCATCGCCAGGGAGCTCGTGGAGGAGATCCACCACCGGCCGGGGCGGCTGGTCAAGGTGGCCGAGCTGCTGAACGCGCCGGACTTCTGCACGCAGCGGACGCATCTCTACCTGGCCCTGGACCTCGAGCCGTGCGAGCCGGTCCTGGCCGCGGAGCCCGAGGAGCACGACATGACCATCGAGCCGGTGGCCCTCAGCGACGTGCCCGGCCTCGTCGCCGCCGGCGAACTGGCCGATGCCCGGACGATCGTCGGGCTGTTGCTGGCCACACAACACCTGGAGTGACGACGACGAAGGGTGGGAATCCTCCGGGGGTGGGCGGCGACAAGCGTCCGGCGTTGCGCCGTGTGGCCCGACCGCTCCGGCGGGTCGGAGTCCTCCTCGTGCTGGCGCTGCTCGTCGAATACGTCGTCTTCCCGCAACTGGCCGGCGCCCGCAAGGCCCTGCATCTGCTCGGAGGGGTGAACGGGTACCTCCTGGCCGCGGCGCTGGTGCTCGAGGCGTCGGCCCTCGTGGCCTACGCGGCCCTCACCGCCTCGCTGCTCCCGGCCGACGGGCGGCCGTCGCTGGGGCGGGTCCTGCGGGTCAATCTCGTCACGCTGGCGGTGAGCCATGTCGTTCCGGGCGGGTCGGCGGCGGCCGGTGCCGTCGGCTTCGACCTCCTCCGCGACGCCGGTGTCGGCGGGCCCGACGCCGGCTTCGCGCTGGCGACCCAGGCGCTCGGGTCGGCCCTCGTCCTCAACGGGCTGCTGTGGCTCGGACTCCTCGTGTCGATCCCGGCCCGGGGATTCAATCCCATCTACGGGACGGCGGCGCTGGTCGGCGCCGTCCTGATCGGCGCCGTGGCCTCGGCGGTGGTGCTCCTGACCCGGGGCGAACAGCGCGCCGCCCGCCTGCTGTGTGCGGCCGCCATCCACGTTCCCTTCGTCGATCCGACGGTGGTGGAGCAGGCCGTCCACCGCATCGCCGCCCGGCTCCGCACCCTGGCCGGCGACCGGGCGGTGATGGTCCGGGCCGTCGGCTGGGCCACCGCCAACTGGGTCGCCGACGCCGCCGCCCTGTGGGTCTCGCTGGCCGCCTTCGGCTACCGGATCGGGCCGGACGGGCTGATCGTCGCCTACGGCCTGGCCAAC
>JAICYE010000552.1 GCA_025934385.1 Acidimicrobiia bacterium
AGGAGAGTCCGATGCCGGTGGTCCGACTCGATGTCCCGAGCATCGTGTGCGACGGGTGCGCTGAGCTGCTGACCGAGAAGATCGGGGAGGTACCCGGCGTCGAGGACGTCAGTATCGACGTCGCCGCCAAGACCATCACGGTGACCGGCGACGTCGACCCGGGGGCCGTTACCGCCGCCATCGGCGACGCCGGCCACCGCACCGCCTGACAGATTCTGGAACGACGACCCTCGGGAACCAGCGCCGCGGGAGATCCGACTAATCCGACAAAGCCGTCGATCAGCCGCGCTGTCGCCGCCCGTCCGAGGGAAACCAACCGATGGCCGTGTCGTTCCAGCCGATCCTCGCCGATGCGGGGACCGAGACCGTAGAAATCGCCGTCGGCGGGATGGCCTGTGGGGCCTGCGCCGCCCGGGTCGAGAAGTCGCTCCGGGGTCATGGCGGCGTCGTCGACGCCGGCGTCAACTTCGCCACCGGCCGGGCCCGGGTGGCCTTCCGGGGCGGCGAGACCGGGCCGGGCACCTTGTGCGCGCTGGTCGGTGGGCTGGGCTACGAGGCGTCGGTCGTCGTCCCCGACGCCGTGAGCGACCCCGCCGCTGTCGGTGGCCACCCGGCCGGGCCGTGGTTCGTGCGGGCCGCCGTCGCCTGGCCGTTGGCCCTGGCCCTCGTCGGCCTGCCGGCGCTGCGGACGACCCGGGGCGGCGAGGCCGCGGCCCTGGTGGTGGCGGCCGCCGTGCTGTTCGGGTGCGGCTTCCCGTTCCTGCGGGGGGCGGCGGTAGCCCTCCGCCACCGCTCGGCCACCATGGACACGCTGGTGGCCTCGGCCGTCGTCGCCGCCTACGGAGCCGGGCTGTGGCACTTCCTGGCCGCGCCGGGGGCGATGGGCGCGGGAGTCGCCGGCGGGGCCCACGACCACGCCGGCGGCACCGGCGCCGGCCACGCCCATCTCACCGGTGTCGCCGTCGTCGTCGCCACCCTCCTGGTCGGGCGGGGCCTCGAGGCCGCCGCCCGGCGGCGGGCACTGTCGGCCGTGGGGCGGCTCCTCGCCCTCGGGGCCCGGGAGGCGGCGGTGGTCGTCGGGGAGACCGAGGTCACGATCCCGGCCGCGCAGGTCCACGTCGGCGACGTCGTGCGGGTCCGGCCGGGCGAGACGATCCCGGTCGACGGGGTCGTCGTGGCCGGGGCCTCGGCGGCCGACGAGTCGATGCTGACCGGCGAGTCGCTCCCGGTGGAGAAGGCCGTCGGCGACCGGGTCACCGGCGCCACCCTCAACTGCGACGGCACGCTCGACGTCCAGGCCACGGCGGTGGGGCGGGAGACCGTCCTGGCCGGCATCGTCAGGCTGGTCGAGGAGGCCCAGGGTCGCAAGGCGCCCGTCCAGCGGCTGGCCGACCGCCTGGCCGGGCGGCTGGTCCCGGCGGTGATGGCCGTAGCCGCCCTGACGTTCGTCGCCTGGTCGCTGCTCGGCGGCGACCCCGGCGGCGGGCTGATGGCGGCGGTGGCCGTCCTCGTCGTGGCCTGCCCCTGCTCGCTGGGACTGGCCACGCCGGCGGCGGTCCTGGTCGGGACAGGTCGGGGCGCCGGTCTCGGCGTCCTCATCAAGGGCGGCGAGGTGCTGGAGGCGGCCCACGCCGTCGACACCGTCGTCCTCGACAAGACCGGGACGATCACCGAGGGCCGGATGGTGGTGGTGGCAGTGACCGCCGGGCCGGGCGAGAGCATCGAGCAGGTCGTGGCACTGACCGCGGCGGCCGAGGCGGGCTCCGAGCACCCGGTGGGCGCGGCGATCGTGAAGGCGGCCGGGCAACGCGGGCTCGAGTTAGCAGACCCTGACTCGTTCGAGAATCGCGAAGGCTTTGGCGTGCAAGGAGTGGTGGGTGGCGTCGCCGTGGCCGTCGGCCGC
>JAICYE010000386.1 GCA_025934385.1 Acidimicrobiia bacterium
GACTGTCCGTCACGCGGCCGCCCGAGCCGGACGCCGCCGCCCGGCGGGACGGCGTCAACGATGCTGCGCCCGCCGGGATGGGCGTCGCCACCTGGCGAGCGGCGCAGCTCGTGGCCGGGACGCCGCTCTCGTTCTGGGAGGAGCAGCTCGGGCTGGAGCCGGCGGAGGTCGTCGACCTCGCCGCTGAGGATTCCCCGGCGGTCCTGACCGGCCTCGAGCTGGCCGCCGTGGCCCAGGCCGGCCGGGCCGACCCGGCGTGGGCCGCGGCGCTGTTCCGTCACCGCCCGACGCCGGCCGTGCTCGCCGCCCTGCCGCCGGATCGCGCCGCCGGCGAACTGGCCGCCGTGCTGGCCCGGGGTCTCGCCCCTCGGACGGCGGTGGCCGAACTTCTGGCCGCCTGCCCCGGGCCCTGGCCCACGCCGCTGGCCGAAGCCGTCGTCGATCGCTACCGCCGGCTCGGGGCCCAGGCCACGGCCGAGGTGCCGGCCGCACTGCCCGTTCTCGCCGCCCGGCTCGATCCCTCCGCCCTGCCGTTGGTGGAGGCCTGGGCCGCCACCCTGGCCGGCGAGCACGGCCTGCGCCGGCGGGTGCAGACCCTCGGCCATGCCCTCAGTCTCCGGGCCGTCATCCACCGGGAGTTCCCCACATGACCCAACCCAAGTCCAAGGCCAGCGGCGGGCCGTTCGGCGCGGGCGCGGGCGTTGTCGGGCGGCCGCACGCCGAGGTGGAGTACGCCGCCGAGCTCGCGGCGCTGGCCACCGCCGACGACCGGCCGCGGCCACCGAGCTGGCGGCTGTCGCCGTGGGCCGTGGCCACCTACCTCCTCGGCGGCCGGCTCACCGACGGCACGGAGATCACGCCGAAGTACATCGGCCAGCGCCGCCTCGTCGAGGTCGCCGTGGCCACCCTGGCCACCGACCGGGCCTTGCTCCTCCTCGGTGTGCCGGGCACGGCCAAGACCTGGGTGTCGGAGCATCTCGCCGCCGCCATCTCCGGCGACTCCACGCTGCTCGTCCAGGGCACGTCGGGCACGCCGGAGGAGGCCATCCGCTACGGCTGGAACTACGCCCGGCTGCTGGCCGAGGGCCCGTCCCGGGGGGCGGTGGTGGCCAGCCCCGTCATGCGGGCCATGGAGCGGGGATCGCTGGCCCGTGTCGAGGAACTGACGCGCATCCCGTCCGACGTGCAGGACGCCCTCATCACCATCCTGTCCGAGAAGACGCTCCCGATCCCCGAACTCGACGGCGAGGTGCAGGCCCGGCAGGGGTTCAACGTCATCGCCACGGCCAACGACCGGGACCGGGGCGTCAACGAGCTGTCCTCGGCGCTCCGGCGGCGGTTCAACACCGTGGTCCTCCCGCTGCCGGCCGACGCCGACGAGGAGGTCGGGATCGTCGCCCGCCGGGTGGCCGAGCTCGGCGCCGCCCTCGGCCTGCCGGCGCAGCTCGACGCCCTGGCCGAGATCCGCCGGGTGGTGACGGTGTTCCGGGAGCTGCGCTCGGGCGTGACCGCCGACGGGCGCACCGGGCTCAAGTCGCCGACCGCCACGCTGTCGACCGCCGAGGCGATCTCGGTGGTGACCAGCGGCGCCGCCCTCGCCATCCATTTCGGGGACGGGGTGCTGCGGGCCGCCGACGTCGCCGCCGGGCTCACCGGCGCCGTGGTGAAAGACCCGACGCAGGACGGGCTCGTCTGGGCCGAGTACCTGGAAACCGTTGTGCGGGAACGGGACGGCTGGGACGACCTCTACCGGGCCTGCCGGGAGCTGGCCTGACGTCGATGCCGGAGGTCCACGTGCTCGGAGTGCGGCACCACGGGCCGGGGTCGGCCCGGGCGGTGGGCGAGGCGCTGGCCGAGCTGCAGCCCGATGCCGTGCTCATCGAGGGCGCCCCCGAGCTCAACGGCGTGGCGGCGCTGGCCGGCGACAACGACATGGTGCCGCCGGTGGCCGGGCTGGTCTACGCCGTCGACGAGCCGCGGCGGGCGTCGTTCTACCCGCTGGCCGACTTCTCGCCGGAGTGGGTGGCGCTGCGCTGGGCCCTGGCCACCAACAGGCCCGTGCGGTTCTGCGACCTGCCGGCCACCAACGCCCTGGCCCTCGACGCCGCCGACCGGCAGCCCGTCGGCGAGGACCCGATCGCCACGCTGGCCGCCGCCGCCGGCTACGACGATCCGGAGCGCTGGTGGGAGGACGTCATCGAGCACCGCTTCCACGGCGCCGAGATCTTCGCCGCAGTCACGGACGCGATGGCGGCGCTGCGGCAGGGCGAGGACGGCACCGATGAACATAACGAGCGGCGGGAAGCGGCGATGCGCAAGGTGATCCGGGCGACGTTGCGCGGCGGCGCGGGGCGCATCGCTGTGGTGTGCGGGGCGTGGCATGCGCCGGCCCTTGTCCCGCAAGGGTTTCCCGCCGCCTCGGCCGACGCCGCCCGCCTCAAGGGCCTGCCCCGCCTCAAGGTGGCCGCCACCTGGGTGCCGTGGACGTCGGCGCTGCTGGCCCGCCGCTCCGGCTACGGCGCCGGCGTCGAGGCCCCCGGCTGGTACCGGCACCTGGCCACCGCGCCCGACGCCGCCCCGACCCGCTTCCTGGTCAAGGCGGCCCGGCTGCTGCGCGGCCGGGGCCACGACGTGAGCCCGGCCGCCACCGTCGAGGCCGTCCGCCTGGCCGAGGGGCTGGCCGCCCTCCGCTCCCGGCCGGGGCCGGGGCTCGGCGAGATCCTCGACGCCGCCGAGGCGGCGCTGGCCGGCGGGTCGCCCGTCCCCTTGCGGCTCATCGCCTCGGAGCTCCTCGTCGGGCACGACCTCGGCTCGGTCCCCGTCGACACGCCGATGGTGCCGCTGGCCCGCGACCTGGCCAGGGCCCAGCGCCGGCTGCGGCTGGCGGCCTCGGCGGCGCCGAAGACGCTGGAGCTCGACCTCCGTACCGACGGTCACCGGCAGCGTTCCCAGCTGCTGCACCGCTTGCGCATCCTCGGCATCGACTGGGGCGAGCCGGCCGAGAGCGGTCGGACCGGCGGCACGTTCAAGGAGGTGTGGGAGCTGCAGTGGCACCCGGCGTTCGAGGTCGCCCTGGTCGAGGCGTCAGCCCGGGGGACGACGATCGAGTCGGCGGCCACCGTCGCCCACACCGACGCCGCCGCCGCCTCGGCCGATCCGGGCGACGTCGCCGCCCTCGTCGAGGAGGCGCTGCTGGCCGAGCTGCCCGGCGCCCTCGCCGCCGTCACC
>JAICYE010000475.1 GCA_025934385.1 Acidimicrobiia bacterium
CCGGTCGACGAGCTCGTCAACCGGCTGGTCAGCGTCGTCATGGCCCGGCGGGCCGCCAGCGGCCAGGAAGCACACCGGTAGCAGCCGCATATACTGGCGCATGGCCGTGTGCGGGTCTGTGGTTGCGCCGGGGGTTGAGCCATGGACGTCGTGATCCGGGGCAAGAACGTCAAGGTCTCCGAGTCGCTGCGGGCAGCGGCGACCGAGCACCTGGCCAAACTCGACCGTTTCGCCAACGGGTTCGCCCGGGCGGAGGTCGATTTCTCCGAGGAGCGCAACCCCCGCATCGCCGAGAACCAGCGGTGCGAGGTGCTGGTCCACGTGAAGGGCCATCTGCTCAAGGCCCACGCCTCGGCGACCGAGCCGTTCGCCGCGCTGTACGCCGTCTGCGACAAGGTCGAGCACCAGGTCAAGCGTCTGAAAGACAAGCGGGTGGCCCGGGCCCATCCCCGCCGCATCCGGACGGAGCGCGTCGAGCTCCCGCCGCTCCCGGACGAGACCGACCAGGAGGAGTCGCAGCCGGCCCGGATCGTGAAGACGAAAGAGTTCACGATCAAGCCGATGTCGGCCGAGGAGGCGGTCCTCCAGATGGACCTGCTGGGCCACGACTTCTTCCTGTTCACCAGCTCGGAGACGGGCCGAGCGGCGGTGATCTACCGCCGCAACGACGGAAACTTCGGCCTCATCGAGGCCGCGGGCTAAGCCGGGATTCCTTTTCGCGCCCGTGGCGATGGCAGACCCAGATCGAAAAGGAATCCCGGCTAACCTGACGGTCACACGCCAGGAGGTTCCGTGACGGACATGTCAGCGGCCGGCGCCGACCGGATTCGGGTGCTCATCGCCGACGACCACGCGCTGTTCCGTCGCGGACTCATCATGGTGCTCGAGGCCGAACCCGACATCGAGGTCGTCGCCGAGGCGCAGGACGGCACGGAGGTCATCGGCAAAGCCGAGGAGTTCGTGCCCGACGTCCTCCTGATGGACGTCCGCATGCCGAAGCTCAACGGGATCGAGGCGGCCCGGGCGATCCGGGAGTCCGTGCCGTCGGCCAAGATCGTCATGCTGACGGTGTCCGACGAGGAGGACGATCTCTTCGATGCCATCAAGGCCGGCGCCAACGGCTACCTCCTGAAGGAGATCTCGATCGAGGAGGTGGCCGACGCCATCCGCTCGGTCGTCCAGGGCCAGAGTCTCATCTCGCCGTCGATGGCGTCGAAGCTCCTCAACGAGTTCAACACGCTGGCCAAGCAGGCCGACGAGAAGCCCCGCCTCCAGGCCCCCCGGCTCACCACCCGGGAGCTCGAGGTTCTCAAGCTCGTGGCCCAGGGGATGAGCAACCGCGACGTGGCCGAGGCCCTGTTCATCGCCGAGAACACGGTGAAGAACCACGTCCGCAACATCCTGGAGAAGCTCCAGCTCCACTCCCGCATGGAGGCCGTGGTCTACGCCGTGCGGGAGAAGATCCTCGACATCAGCTGACGGAGGCGACGCCGGCGGGCGGCGGCCCAGGCGGCGATCGTGAGGACGGTGAGGCCGAGGCCCAGCCGGTCCCATCCGTCGGTGCGGTAGTCGAGCCGCAGCTCGTGATCGCCGGGCGGGACCGCCGCCCGGATGAGGCCGTCGGGCGTCCGCCCGAGGCGGAGGCGGCCGCCGTCGATCCGGCCGTGCCACTTCGGCGACCAGGCCACGGCCAGGCTGACCGGCGCCGGCCGGTCGGTGTGGACGGCGACGCCGAGGTGCTCGGCCCCCGAGTCCACCAGGAACGCCGAGAGGGGGACGGGCGAGTCGACCAGTGAGGCGGGCGGCGGCGCGCCATCCCGCGGTTCGACGGCGAGGATGGCGATCGGCGCCACCCGCCACACCAGCCTGAAGCGGCCGGAGGCCACGAGGCGGCCGACGCCCCGGTCGTCGGTCAGCACGGCGTGGGTCACGCCGTAGTGGGCCAGGCGGTCGGCCGAGACGGACGGGTCGTCGGCTTCGATGGACTCCGGCACCAGGGCGGCGTCGGGCGTGCTGACGGCCTCGAGGTTGAAGCCGTTGAGCGTGTCACGGCCCGACACCCGGGCCAGCCAGGTCTCCGGGTGGACGACCCCGGTGCGGCTGACCTCGGCCGGCCAGTCCCGCTCGGTGGCGAAGCGGGCTCCGGGCGGGACGAGCTCCCGGAGCGCCTCGGCGGCGGCCCGCAGCTCGGGGTGGGGCTCAGGAAGCTGGCCGGGCCTGCCCCGGCCCGGGGCGAAGGCGATCACGGCCGCGGCGGCCAGCACCAGCACGGCCACGGGCCCGGTCCGGCCGCAGCGGGCGGCGGCGGCCGCCAGGGGAGCGGCGACGGCGAACGTCGCCAGCAGGCCCACGTAGCCGAGACCCCGGTTGGGCAGCTGGAGTGTCAGGTCGCCCGGCCCGAAGACCCGGAGCGCGGCGTAGGCCAGCGGGAGATAGGCCGCCCCGGCCGCCACCCAGACCACCGCCCGCCGGCGGTCGGCCGTCCGGCACAGCCGGTACACCCAGCCGGCGACGACGAGGAC
>JAICYE010000055.1 GCA_025934385.1 Acidimicrobiia bacterium
GCCGCCCGCCGCGACGGGAGGCGCCGCTTCGACCGGTGAAGTGGGCGGCCGAGGCGGCGGTACGGGTGGCCGGGCCCCGCCGGGCCAGCCGGCTCCTGCTCACCCCGGAGTCGCTCCACGCCCTCGAGACCGATCCGGTGGTCGACTGCTCGAAGGCGATCGCCGAACTCGGATACCGGGCCCGGCCCTTGGCCGAGACGGTCACCGACCTCCATGCGTCGTTCGTGGCTGACGGTCGGGTGTCGGCAGGGTCGCGCGCCGGGTAGGTCGGCAGGGTCACGCGCCGGGTAGGCTGTCGGGTCTACCGACTAGATGACCAGACAACTGGGGAATTGGGGGCTGGAGTGCGCAGCGTCGTGAGGATCGGGTCCGCCGTGGCTGTGGCTGGGATGCTGGTGATGCTGGTTGGGCCGTCTACCGCCGGCGCCAGCCCCGACGACTGGTGGTTCGGCCAGTCCAAGGTGATGATCCGGGGGGCGGCGGCCAGCGAATCGCCGAGCGGGGGCTACGGCCTCGGCGTCTATGCCCGCAACAACGGCGCCCCGGAAGACGGGTGGGGGCAGATCCGCTTCGGGGGTGCCGACGCCGCCGAGGGCGGCCACGGCGACGCCGGCGAGGTGCACTGCCTCACCCGTGACGCCCACGGGCTCATCCAGGTCAGCGGCCGCGTGTTCGCCAGCGGGGGCCGGAACGACGCCGCTCGGGACTTCGCCGTCACCATCGACACCGAGAGCCAGCCGCAGCGCTTCTCCGGCGTCCGGCTCGCCGCTCCCGGCACCATCGCGCCGTGCAGCGGTGGCACGGCCGAGTTCCACCCCGTGACCCGCGGCGGCTACGAGTCGAGCCCGCCCGCCGGCCGGTAGCGGCCGACCGGCGTCGGGCCGGTTTCTATGCCGCGTCGTGGAAGATCAGGCCGAGGGTGCGACGGCGACCGGAGCGCAGGACGCTGACGCCGTGCCGCAACGACGCCGCCGACCAGCCCCGGGCCGAGCGCACCGGCCGGTCCCGGGTGGTGAAGACCAGCGCCTCGCCCGGGCCGATCACCGCGGTGGTCGCCCGGGACTGCGCCCGCATCCGGTTCTCCACCACCAGGAACTCGCCGCCGGTGTAGTCGGTGCCGGGTTCGTCGAGGCCGATGACGATCTGCAGCGGGAAGACGAGGTCGCCGTAGAGATCCCGATGTAACGCATTCCATCCCCCCGGCCCGTAGCGCAGCAGCAGCGGCGTCGGGCGGCCCTGCCCGGCTCGGTGGCACTGTTCCAGCCAGTCCTCGAAGTCGTCGGGCCAGGCGTCGGGTCGGCCGAGCCGATCGGCCCAGTCCCGGGCGATCGGCAGGAGGTGCGGCCAGAAGGCCGCCCGCAACTCGGTCACGAGGTCCGGCAGCGGATGGTCGAAGTACCGGTACTCCCCTTCGCCGAATCGGTGGCCGGCCATGTCGATGGTCGAGCGGAACCGCCCGTCGTCGTCGTAGAGGTCGGCCAGGGCCCGGCACTGCCGGCCGCTCAGCACCCGGCCGGCGGCGGCCAGGCCGAGCTCGTCGAGCTCAGCCTGCACCGCCTTCCAGTCGAGCCGGTCGACCGCCGTCATCGGCGGCCCTCCATGGTCAGGAGGGCGTGCTTCACCTCGGGGCCGCCCCGGTACTGTCCGTAGGTGCCGTCGCTGCGGACGACACGGTGGCAGGGGACCACCAACGGGATCGGGTTGGTGGCGCAGGCGCTCCCCGCCGCCCGGACCGCCTTCGGGTTCCCGGCCGCCCGGGCGACGGCGGTGTAGCTCTCGGTGACGCCGTAGGGGATCTCCCGCAGGTGCTCGAGCACCGCCCGCCGGAAGCCCTTGGCCAGCTGCAGGTCGACGGGGACGTCGAAGCTGTGGCGGCGACCGGCGAAGTACTCGTCGAGCTGCCGGGCGACGTCGTCGACCCCCCGGGGCGAGCGGAGGATGCGGGGGCTGATGGCGCCGGCCAGCTCGACGAGGACGTCGTCGTGGTTCTCCCGGTCGAAGGCCACCCGGACGAGGCCGGCCGGCGTCGCCGCCAGCAGCAGCGGCCCGGCCGGGCTGTCCATGGTGCGGTAGGCGACGTCGAGGAGCTCGTCGGTCGCCGCCCGGTCGGCCAGGCGGGCCTGCAGTCCGGCGAGGTCGGTCAGCTCGTCAAGGGCGTTGGTGAGGTCGTCGACGATGTCGTGGTCGGTGGGGGTATTCATGCTTCGTCCTTCCGATATTGCCGGCGGAGGCGGGCGATGCCGTCGGCGGCGTTGCGCCGGGCGGCCGCCTCGCTGCACTCCAGCAGCGCGCCCACCTCGGCGTAGGGCAGGTCGGCCAGGTACCGGTACACGACCGCCAACCGGGCCTTCGTCGGCAGCCCGGCCAGCGCGCCGTGCAGGTCGGTGTCGACCGGCTCGGGCCCCGGGTGAGCGTCCATCAGTCGCTCACCCGGAGCCGCGGCCGGTTCCGGTCTCCGGGAACGGGCCCGGAGCTGGTCGATCGCCTTGCGGTGGGCGATCGTCACCAACCACCCCCGGACGTTGCTGCCCGGCCGCAGATCGGGATAGGCCCGGAGGGCGGCCAGGAACGTCTCCGACCACGCGTCGTCGGCGTCGGCCGGCCCGAGCAGGGCGCGACAGACCCTCATCACCACCCCGCCGTGCTCGCTCACCACTGAGTCAAACGGTTGCATCGCCACACCCGGTCAACGAGGAACGGCCGCACCTTGTGAGGTCGGACGGCAATCTTTGCCGGTTCGACCCATGTATCACGCGTGATACCCCTGGTCTGCATGGCTGAGGTGTCGATCCGGGGTCTCCGCAACCACGGTGGTGATGTGGTCGACCGTGTCGCCCGGGGAGAACGCGTGACGATCACCCGGGCCGGCAAGGCGGTCGCCGAGCTCCGCCCCCTGGAGCGCGATCCCTTTTTCAGGGGGAAGTAGCTAGTCGGGAACGGCGAAGGTCGCCCAGCCTTTCAGGTGGGTGCCGCCCGTCTGGCGGGTGACGGCCATCTCGATGTCGACGAGGCGCTGCCCGGCCTCTGCCCGCGTGGCCGTCACCGCGCCGGAGTAGGTGAGGACGTCGCCGGGCCAGGCCTGCTCGCGCCACTGGACCTTGAAGCGGCGCACGTTGGCCGGGCCGAGCCAGTCGGCGGCCCAGCTGGCCAGGACGCCGGCCTGGCGCATGCCCACCGCGAACGGCATCGGGAAGCCGGCCTTCTGGGCGAACTCGGTGTCGTGGTGGATGGGGTTCATGTCGCCCGAGGCGCCCTGGTAGCGGACGAAGTCGGTCACCGTGAGGGGCCCGTCCTCCCACGTCGGTCCCTTCGTCCCAACGTCGAGTTCCATGGGCTCAGCTCCCCGGGGCCTGGCTGGTTTCGATGATCGTCGAGCGGGACTCGGCCACCACTGCGCCGGAGGGATCGCGGTACTCGGTGACCAGCTCCACGAACGTCATCGCGCCGCCGCGCTTACCTTCCTTCTCGTAGACGCGGTCGATGCGGGCCTCGGCCGTCAGTTCGGTGCCGGCGGCCGGCGGCGGGCCGGGGAAGACGAACTCCTGCTCTCCGTGGAGGATGCGCTCCCAGTTCAGCGCGGCGTCGCCCCAGGCCGAGTGCTCCGATCCCTGCCAGAACGCCGACGAGGCCAGGAACGTGGCCGGCGACGTCGGCTGCGGTCCTTCGCCCACGTAGGCGGGATGCGACGACTTCACCGCCCGGGCGAACTCCCGGACCTTCCCTTCCTCGACCACCACCCGGAACGGCTTCCCCCGGTTGCCCTCAATCGACGTGTCCATGAGGCTGGAGACTACCCAACATGATCTGGGCGATCTCCTTCGGGTACTTGGTCTGGAAGTAGAGGAAGATCGGGGCGATCTCCGCCAGGAGGTTGATGTCGGGGGCGAAGGCGTTGCACAACCCGTTGAGGTAGAGCAGGTTCTTGGAGAACAGCACCAGCTCCTTCGGCTGGCGGAAACGGTGCTCGGCCAACAGCCGCACGCCCCGGGCCACCTGGGCCGTGAGCAGCCCGAAGTCGAGCTGGTTGAGGGGCCGGTCGACGGCGGCCAGCAGCACCGTCGACTCCTCGGCGAACTGCCGCACCAGCGGTTCGAGATCGATCCCCGGCGGCAGGGCGCCGAACTCGGCCACCGCCGCCACCTGGGCGGCGAAGTCGTTGCGGGCGAAGCCGATCACCAGCCGGGCCAGGGCCGCCCGCTGCGAGGCGCCGACCCGTCCGGCGATGCCGAAGTCGACCAGCGAGAAGTTGCCGGCCTCGTCGATGAGGACGTTGCCGGCGTGCAGGTCGCCGTGGAACACGCCGTAGAGCAGGGTGTGCTCGAGCACGCCCTGCACCGCCAGCCGGACGATCCGCCGCCCGTCGAGTTCGGGATGGGCGACGGCGGCGTCGGTGTAGCGGATGCCCGGCACCCGCTCCATGACCAGCACCCGGGTGGTCACGAGGCCAGGGATCGGCCGGGGGATGCGGATGTGGTCGAGGCCGGCGTCCTCGTTGGCCAAACCGATCTCGGCCATGTTCAGCGCTTCGAGCCGGAAGTCGAGCTCCTCCAGCACCAGCTGGGCGAACAGCTCCACGAACCCCGGCAGGTTGGCGATGCGGGCCCCCTTGCTCACCCGGTCGGCGACGGCGCCGATCACCGCCAGCACGCGGATGTCGAGCTCGAACCGCTGGCGCAGCCCCGGCCGCTGGACCTTGACGGCCACCTCCGTTCCGTCGGCCAGCCGGGCCAGGTGCACCTGGGCGATACTGGCGGCGGCCACCGGCCCGGGCTCGATCCGGTCGAACGTCTCGGCCCGCCGCTGGCCCAGCTCCCGGTCGATCACCGCTTCGGCCACGCCCGGCCGCAGCGGCGGAACCTCGTCGCGGCACCAGGCGAAGGCCTCCGTCCAGGCGTCGGGCAGCGCGCCCTGGGCGGTGGCGATCAGCTGGCCGAGCTTCACGTAGGCCGGCCCGCCGGCCTGCACGAGGTGCTTCGACCACCGCACGGCCCGACGCTCGGGAGTGCCCGTCCTCCGGAACAGCGCCGCCAGGCTGAACCACAGGAACCGGACGCAGACGAGGAACAGCGCCACCACCGGGAGGCGTGACAGGCGGGGCGTGGCGAGGCGCTGGGCGTCGGCGACGATGCGGTCGCGCTCGGCGGCCAGCGACCCCTGCCAGCGCCGCACCTCGCGGTCGAGGCCCGGCCGGACCCGCAGCCACTCCGACCGGTCGACCAGTTCGGTGAACTCCGGCAGCGGCGGCGGTGGCGTCGGGGCGGAGAAGCCGCCTGTGCTCATCGGGCCGGCGTTCATCGGTTCGGCGGTCATCGGGTCAGGGCCCGGAGCTCGCCGATGAACGCCAGCTGCTCGACCGTCGGCGACAGGGTCGCGCCGACCGACTGCTGCAGCTCCATCAGCCGGTTGAGATCGCCGTCGACCCTGATCTCCCCGGCCATGAAGGCGGTGATCGCCACGCCGGGGTCGAGGTCGACGAGCAGCGATCGGGCCACCCGGTGGGGCACCGTCACCGTGGTCGGCGCCCCTTCGACGAGGCCCCGGTCGAAGCGGCCACGGGCGAAGTGCAGGGCCCGCTCGCCGTCGGGCCCGCCGATCACGACCATGTTGACGGCGATGTCGGCGACCTCCTCGGGCGGGGCCGGAGCCTTGTCCCGCAAGGCTTCCACGGCATTGAACCACTCGTCGGACAGGAACCGGTATCGACCCATTCGCGAACTCCTTGCCCATTTCGGATACCTAGAGTATATGTATACCGTGCGTCAACCGAGTGGGGCCACGGTTCGGGCGGCGGCGGCGATGGTCGGGCTGGGTTGTGCGGTGCTACTGGCGGTGCCGGGCCCGCCTCCGGCAACGGCGGCCGGGTCCTTCGTGCCCGGCAGCGGCGATGCGGTGGCCAACGTGGGCCGGCTGGTGGCCCGGGCGTCGGGCCTCCCGCTGGCCTCGACGTACGGCGACGCCCTGGCCCACTACCAGGGGACGACGGCCCGGGGCGAGGCGGCCACGCTCGATCTCGGATTCCTCGGCCTGATGCTGACGTCGCCGATGGGCTGCGGACGGGCGCCGCTGTCGCCCGGCCAGCTTCCCAAGCGGACGGTGGCGGATTCCCACGCCGGGGCGGCGTCGGCGTCGAAGGAGGTGGCCGGTTCGGGACCGGTCGGCGCCGGCCGGGAGGAGGCCACGGCCCGGCCCGACGCCAAGGGCGACGCCGCCTACACGACCGCCGCCCTCGGGCTCGGCGATCTGCTGGCGGCCGGCGAGGGCCGCAGCGCCGCCACGGCCGAACTCGTCGACGGGAAGGAGCGCCGGGCATCGGCCACGGTGCGCTTCGGCAACATCGACCTGGCCGGCGGGCTGGTGTCGCTGCGGGGCGTTCGATGGTCGGCCGAGCAGCACACCGGCGCCGGCGGGGCCGTCATCGCGTCGGGCGGCACGTTCGGCGTCGACACGATCGTGGTCGGTGGTGTCCCGCTGCCGACCGACACGCCGTTGAAGCTGGCGGCGGCCTTCGGAGCAGCCGACAAGGTGCTGGCGCCGTTCGGGCTGCGGCTCGAGCCGCCGGAGGTGACGAAGAGCACCGGCGACCGGGAGGTGCGGGTCACGCCGCTCAAGCTGGTACTGGGGGACGGCACCGCCGCCCGGCCGCTGCTCGGCCCGCTGATGAGCGCGGCGCAGCCGGCCCGCGCCGCGCTGCTGGCGGCCATGAAGGGCATCGGCAGCGGCGGCGACTGCAATCTCGGCCAGGCCGGCGGGCTCGCCTTCACCTTCGTCGACGTCGTGGCCGCGGCCATGGAGGGCGCCGGCGGCATCGATCTGGAACTGGGCGGCGTCCTGGCCACGACCGAGGGCATCGACTACGGCGATCCCTTCGGCCTGATCCCGCCGGGGCTGCCCACGGTCGCTCCGGTGGTGGCGCCGGCGGTGCGACCGCGCCCGCCGGCGCCGAAGCCGACGTCCGACGACGCCGGGGATGCCCTGCCGGCGTTCGACACATCGCAAGCGGCGGCCGCCGCCCCCTCTCCGGGGACGGGCGCGCCGGTGTCGGCCCCCGCCGAGGCAACCCCGGCCGCAGGCGAACCTGTCGCCGTCGTGCCCGCCACCCGACGCTGCGAGAGCACCAGCCGGGGACGGGTGTCCGGCTGTTCGAGGGGCGCGCCGGTGCCGGCCGGCGCGGCGGCGCTCGGCGTCGCCCTGCTGCTGTTCGGCGGGGACTGGTGGCGCGCCCGCCGTTCGACGGCCGGGGGCGCGGGGGTGTCCCCCGGAAGGAAAGGGGAGGCGGCATGAACCTCGATGAGCGCACAACGCTGCCCGGTGCCGAGCACACGCTGTTCGGCGGCTACGGCCCGTTCGTGGCCCTGGTGGCGCTGCTCCTGGCCATGGCGCTGCTGGCCCCGACGGTGGCGCCGGAGCGCGACGTGACGACCCGCGCCCACCCGGCCGCCCAGGACCGGCGTTCTTCTCTCACAGGTGGTGCGAGTCAGGAACGCCGGACTTCGGGTGGGGGGGCGGCGCCAGAGGACCGGCGTGCTTCCGCAACAGGGGCTGTTGCGCAGGAACGCCGGACTGACGAGATCGGCGAGGGCGCGGCGGGCGGAGCGCGGCCGTGAGCGGCCGGCGGTCCAGCCCGCTCCGGGGCTACGGGCCGGTGGTGGCGCTGGCGACGGCGTTCCTCGCCATCAGTGCGCTGACGGTGCCGGCTCGGCGGCTGCAGCTCACAATGGGTGCGGACGCCGGCGCGTCGACGACCCCGGCGGCGGGGCAGGACAGCGCGGCGATGCCTGCGGCCACCGGCAACGCCGCCTCGGGAGCGGCACCGGCGACGGACGCCGGGCCGGCCACGACCCGGCCCAGCGGGCCGGCGGCCGTCCGGCGGGTCACCCGGCCGGGCCGCAACGGCGCGGCCGGCGCCAACGGCGCTGACGCGGAGGGCGCCGCCGCTCCTCCGCTCGGCACGGTAACCCCCTGCTCCGATCGGGCCAGGCAGGTCCCCAAGGACCCGTACTCGCCGCCGTGCCTGGCGTTCTCCGGATACAACGGCGGCGCCACCTCCCGGGGTGTCACCGACAAGACCATCCGCATCGGGATCCGCTTCCCGGCCGACCCCATCGACTACGGGCAGATCTACCAGGTCCTCTCCGACCACGGCATCCACGAGACCCGCGACGACCTCGAGCGCACCGCCCGGGGCCTCCTCGACTACTTCAACCAGACGTTTCAGTTCTACGGCCGCAAGATCGAGCCGGTGATCTGGCAGGGCAGCGGGCTGGCCGCCCAGGAGATCCTCGGAGGCGGGCAGGAAGCGGCCAACGCCGACGCCATCAAGTCGGCCAAGGAGCTCAACGTCTTCGCCGATGCCAGCGCCTTCACGCCGCCCTACGCCGACGCGCTGGTCAAGCAGCACGTCGTGGCCGTCGGGGCCCCGTACATGTCCCGTCAGTGGTACAGCGACCGGGCCCCCTACGCCTGGAGCATCACGCCCGACTGCTCTTTGATCACGGAGACGGCCGGGGAGCTCTACGCCAAGCAGATGGCCGGCAAGCCCGCCCAGTACGCCGGCGGCGATCTCAAGGGGAAGCCCCGCAAGCTGGCCCTGATCGCTCCCGACGTCCCCTGGTTCCAGGACTGCATCAACGACGGGCTCCGGCGCATCAAGGCGGCCGGCGGCGGCGACCCCGTCCGCATCCACTACTCGCTCGATCCGTCGGTCTTCACCTCCCAGGCCGCCAGCATCGTGGCCAAGCTGAAGGACGAGGGCGTGACGTCGGTGGCCTGCGGCTGCGACCCGATCCTGCCGGTCTTCCTCACCGCCAAGGCCAGCGAGCAGAACTACGAGCCGGAGTGGCTGGTGCTGGGCACCGCCCTCACCGACACCGACATCTTCGGCCAGTTCTATAACCAGCAGGAGTGGCGCCACGCCTTCGGCATCAGCCTGATCGGGCCGCAGCAGCCGGTGCGGGCCAGCCTCGGCTACCGGGCCTACAAGTCGGTCCGCAGCGACGAGCCCTCGATCGCCGTCGATCTCCTCTACTACTTCATGTACGTCATCGCCATCGGCATTCAGATGGCCGGCCCCGACCTCACGCCGCAGACGTTCCAGCAGGGCATGTTCAACTACCCGAGGGCATCCGGTCCGGCGGGGTCGTGGGGGTTCGGGCCCGGCGACTACACGCCGATGGACGACGCCATGGTCATCTGGTGGAACCCCGACGCCGACTCGCCCTACAACGGCAAGAAGGGTGCCTACCAGACGGACGGGCGGCGCTACCGGCCCGGCCAGTGGCCGACGGAGCCGATGGCCGTCCACCCGGGCGGGCAGGGGGGAGCGGGCTGATGGGTCACGTCGCACCGCCCGGCGTCCTCGTCCTCGGCTGCGTCTTCGGGGCCGTCACCGGCCTGCTGGCCGTGGGCCTCGTCCTCGTCTACCGCACGACCCGGGTCGTCAACTTCGCCTACGGCGCCATGGGCGGCGTGCCGGCCAGCATCGGCATCGAGCTGTATCTGGCCAGGGGCGTGCCGTGGCCGGTGGCGGCGC
>JAICYE010000455.1 GCA_025934385.1 Acidimicrobiia bacterium
ACCGGGGGACGCAGAGGACGAGGACGAGGACGGCGGTGTCACAGCCATCGGAGCCTCGGCACGGCCGGTTCCGCAGGACAGCCCGCCTCGACCACCTCGGCCGGCCCGAGGCCGTAGCGAACGGCGGGCGTGGTGGTGGCGAAGCGGGTCGTCACGGCGACCTCGCCGGTCGGGAGCGGCTCCAGCCGGTAGAGGCCGGCGTCGACGTGGAAGAGGCCGCAGTCGGCGCAGTCGCCGGCGACGAGGAAGGCGGCGTCGGCCCGGAGGATCCGGCGCACCGGCAGCCCCCACCGTTCGGACCAGCGGGCGACGTCGCCGGGGAAGGGGGCGCCGTCGGGCACGGTCACCGCCACCCAGCGGAGGACGTCGCCGAGCACCACCCCCGACATCTCCAGCGCCTCGGTGAAGGGAGCGGCGACGTCGGCCCGCACGATCAGCGCCGATGGCCCGACGACCCGGACGGCCTCGGCCATGCGCAGGGCCATGTTCCCCATGCCGTCGTTGCAGAACATGTCGGCGCCGAGTCGGTCGGTCGCCCCGGCGCCGAGGCCGGGCACGTAGCTGCCGGCCGACAACAGGACCAGCGGTGAGGAGCCGTAGTCGTAGAAACCGACGGTGTCGCCGGCGCCGACACCCCAGCGGGCCAGCACCCGCTCCAGCGCCGCCGACCACTGCGCCAGCTCCTGCGGTTCGAGGCCGACCCACACCGGCGGCTCGCCCGCCTCGAGCTGCAGGGAGAACGGTGGAAGCACGCCACCGCCAGAGGGAGACAGGGCGGCGAGGCGGCCCCCGTAGGGGTCCCCGGTGGCGGCGGCGAAGTCGCAGAGGTCGTCGAGGGTCCAGGGCAGCGGCCGGGCGTCGTAGAACGGCAGCCCGCCGACGTCCGGAAGGTCGGAGCCCTCCACGGCGCTACCCGACCGTGATCGTGCCCTTCATGCCCGCGCCCTCGTGGCCCGGAACGGAGCAGTGGAACGGGTACGTCCCCGGCTTGGGGATCGTCAGCACCTTCTGGCCCGTCTGCGAGGCGGGGACCGCCAGCGTGAAGCCGGCGTCGGAGACGCTGAAGTCATGCTCGATGCCGCCGTCGTTCTCGAGGACGATGGTGGTCGGTTCGCCGGCCTTCAGCGTCACCGCCGAAGGCGTGAAGGCGAACTCCCTGGCCGACACCTCCACCTTCGGTCCGTTGGGCGTCACCAGCGCCGTCTTGTCGGCCTGGGCTCCGCTGTCGCCGCTGCTCTTCGCCTTGTCGGAGCCGCCGCCCCCGCAGGCGCCGAGTACCAGCCCCGCCGCCAGCACGGCGACGCCCGCCCACCGCTGCATCCGTGTCCCCATGGCGCCGCATGGTACCGACCGGCCCTCCGGGGACGGGAAAGGTCAGAACCGGCCGTAGGCCCGCAGCGTCCGGAGGGCCCGGAGCGTCTCGATCCCGCGCCATTCCAGGGTCGAGGCGGTGCCGGGCGGCTCCCAGGTGATGGCCCAGCCGCCATCGGGCTGCTGGTCCCGGAGCAGCCGGTCGAGGTGCCCGCCGATCACGGCGGCGTCGAACAGGCGGCTCCAGTAGGCGCCCGGTTCGGGGGCCAGGTGGAGCGGCGTCACCCCGTAGGACGGGTCGGCCGGGTCGGCCCGGTACCAGGCCGCCTTGGCCAGCCAGTCCCCCACCGGCGTCCCGACGGCCTCGGCCCGGGCCCGGTCCGGGACGTGGGCGAGGAAGAGCATCACCTCGGCCAGGGCGTGGGCGTCCTCGTCGAAGCCCTGCCCGAGCCGGGCCCAGCACCACTCGGTGGCCCGGTCGAGCCAGGGGTGGGACAGGCCCATCCGGTGCACCCGCCCGGCCAGCCCGGCGGTGGGGTTCAGGCCCGGCGAGTAGGTCCACTCCCCCCAGTGGTCGGCCCGGGGGTGGGCCTCGATGACCGGGAACGACGGGGCCACGGCGCCATCCGGAGCGGCCACCGTGGCCAACCAGTCGCAGGCGGCCAGCACCAGCGGCCTCGCCTCCTCGACGGCGGCGGGACCGGCCACCAGGAACGCCTCGAAGGCGACCTCCACGTCGATGGGCAGGCTGTCGGGGCAGCGCTTGTCGGGCTCGAGGCCGTGGCCGAACCCGCCGTCGGGGTTGCGGTAGCCCCGCGCGGCATCGACGACGCCCGCCGCCGGGGCCCCCTCGAACACCGTGGCGAACAGGCGCCGCTCGAGCAGGCGGCCCTCCCGTTCCAGGAATCCGGCTCCGTCGGCGAAGGGGTCCACGGCCGGCAGTCTGCCACCATGAGACCAGACCGTTCCCCGAGAGGAGGTCCGTCGTGAGCCCGCCGCTGCCGTCATCCGTCGCCACCGAGCCGTGGATCCCGCCCACACCCTCGCTGGTGGAGGCAGCGACCGGCGCCGCGGCCGGCGCCTGGGCGGCCCTGGGGGCGCCGGTGCTGGTGCGGCTCGTCCGGCTCGGTCTCTCCCCCCTCGGCGTCTCCCGCGACGGCAGCCTTCCCCCGGCCAACGGTGCCGGAGCCGACCGGGATCCCGGATGGTTCGGCCCCGACAGCGTGACCTGGCAGGTCCACGCCGACACCTCGATGCTGGTGGCGGGCATGACGGCCTTCGCCCTCCAGGCCCTCCACCCCCGGGCCATGGCCGGCGTGTGGGACCACAGCGCCTTCGGCGGCGACTTCTTCGGCCGCACCAGGCGGACGGGCGCGTTCGTCCAGGGC
>JAICYE010000004.1 GCA_025934385.1 Acidimicrobiia bacterium
GGAACGCCGGGCGGCTGGCGGCAGGACCTCTGGGTTGTCGTGCTGGCCGGGCCGCCCGACACGATCGTGTCCAACACCAGCGCCGCTGCCCTCTATGGCCTCCTCGACCCTCCGACCCGTGCGCACGTCACGGTGGGCCGGACGGCCAGTGGCCGCTTCGGAGGCGCCGTCGTGCACCACGCCACCGTCGGTTGGGCCGACCGGTGCCGGGTCAATGGGCTGGCCGTCACCCGGATCGCCCGCACGATCGTCGACAGCGCCGCCGTCCTCGACCAGGACGCCCTGAACGGCCTCGTCGACGCAGCGATCGGGCGGGGCCTCACCACCTTGCGGCGGATCAAATCCGCTTGGGAGCGGGCGGGGGCGGTGCGGGGCGGATCACTCCTGGCCGAGGCGTTGGCACCCTATTCGGGCGGGGCGCCGCCGGGAAGCGTGAAGGAAGCACACCTGCTCCGCCTGTTTCGGCAGTGGGGACTGCCGGCGCCGGAGTGCCAGTACATCATCCGCGATGCGGGCGGCCGCTTCCTGGCCCAGGTCGACTTCGCCTGGCCGCGGTGGCTGTTCGGTCTGGAGTACGACGGTGACGAGTTTCATCCGCCCCGGGCCTGGGAGGCGGATGACGGACGCCAGGGCCGCGTCGAGGACATCGGCTGGCGGCTGGAGCGTGCCGACCGCTTCGACGTCCGTCCTTCGGCGACACGCCTGCGGTCCCTGCTGACCGCCGTCCTGCGAGAACCGGCCTGAGGCGAGGGCCACACCGGCCCGCGCCTGAGGCGAGGGCCACACCGACCCGCGCCTGAGGCGAGGGCCACACCGGCCCGCGCCTGAGGCGAGGGCCACACCGGCCCGGTCCAGAGGCGAGGGCCACACCGGCCCGGTCCAGATCGCAACCGGTTGCGCTCCGGACCCGGAAACGGCCCTCCGGCGCAACCGGTTGCGCTCGGGCCCCTGGGATGGGCCGGCTCAGACTCGCATGCGGAGGTGGCGCTCGGGCCCCCGGGGGCGGGATGGGCCGGCTCAGACTCGCATGCGGAGGTGGCGCTCGGGCGGGGGGTCGCCGGCGGCGTCGGGGAGGGGGTCGCCCCGTTCGGCCCGGCGGAGGAGGCGGAGGATGCCCTGGCCGAGGACGTCGATCTCGGTGGAGGCGAACTGCTCGCCGCCGAAGCGGTCGATGGTCTCGGCCTGACGGCGGAGGATGCGGGCGTCCTGGGCGAAGATCAGCGTCGCCACCGGCGGCAGCAGCGCCTTGATGAGGGCGTGGGGCGCCCGCAGCGAGAACGTGACGGCGGTGTGCAGCCGGGTCACGGTCGGGGTGACCGGCGTGAGCGCCGACGTGACGAGGAGATGGTTGTCCTCCAGGCGGTACTCGACCTGGGCGATCGACGGGAGGATGAACCGGTCCCAGTGCTGCACGACGCCGCCCCCGGGCGCCAGCAGCCTGCCGGCCAGGCCGGGCGGGCGCTGCTCGCCGACGTACTCGGCCTCGATGCGGTCGGCCGCCGGCCGCACGACGACCTCGATCTCCACCGGCGCCCGTCCCGCGCCCCGGAAGAGCCCGCCGTGGAGAAAGGCCGTGTGGGGGACGTCGAGGGCGTTCTCGGCCACGGCGTGCACGGTCCCGGCCGCCCGCAGCGACCGCCGCACCGTGTCGTAGCCGGGTGCATCGACGCAGGGAAACCTGAACGCCGGCCCGCCCGGGGGCGGTTCGGCGGGACCGGAGAAGACCCAGACGAACCCGTCCTGCTCGACACACGGCACCGCCTCGGCGGCCCGCCCCCGCCGCCCGACGTCGCCGTCCCCGTCGGCCGTGCACAGCCCCGGGATGGCCCGGCACGCCCCCGCGCCGTCGAACCGCCAGCCGTGGTACCGGCACTCCAGCAGCCCGTCCCGGAGCCGGCCGAGCGACAAGGGGACGTTACGGTGCGGGCAGCGGTCCACGACCGCCGCCGCCCGGCCGGCGCCGTCCCGGAACAGGCACAGCGGCCGGTCGTGCACGATCCGGCCCACCGGCCGCGTGCCGCCCAGTTCCGACCCCAGGCAGGCGACGTACCACTGGTTCGGCAGGTCGACGGCCGACGTCCGGCCGGCCGGGCGGAACGGGGAGGGCACGGCCGGACGTTACCGGCCGGCGCCGGATTGTTCTCAGCGGGTTTCGGACGGCGGCGCGCTCCCGCCCGAACCCGTCGGACGCATCCCGGTCTTCTTCGTGTCCTCCACGTCGGTGCCGGTCTCCTCCGACGCGCCGGTCCCCGTCGACGTCGTCTCCTTGTCGGGCTGGTCAGGCTGCTTCGTACCCATGCCAACGCCTCCTGTGGCTCGAACCGTTCGTGAGGAGAGCCCTACCCGCGGCCCCGAGCCGGCGACGCTGGTCGGGTTTGCCAGGCCGACGAGCGCGGTAGTCGAAGGGACATGCCGATCTTGACGCGCGTGCTCGATCCCGAACCCGTCCGGCGCCTCGACGCCTACCTCGCCGCCGGCGGCGGCAAAGGCCTGGAGGCGGCCCGCAAGCTGGGCCCGGCGGCAACCATTGACGAGATCACGGCCTCTGGCCTCCGGGGCCGGGGCGGCGCCGGCTTCCCCACCGGCCGCAAATGGGCGGCGGTGGTGGGCAACGAACCGGCCAGTCCCCGGCCCTCGGTCGTCGTCAACGCCTCCGAGGGCGAGCCGGGGTCGTTCAAGGACCGGACGCTGCTGCGCCGCAACCCCTACCGGATCATCGAGGGCGCGATCATCGCCGCCGAGGCCGTCGACGCCCAGCGGATCGTGTTCGCCCTCAAGGCCTCCTTCCGCCCCGAGCTCCGGCGCCTCGACGCCGCCCTGGCCGAGGTCGGCCGGGCCGGCTGGACCGAGCTCGGGCTCCTCGTCGTCGAGGGCCCGTCGGAGTACCTCTTCGGCGAGGAGACCGCCCTGCTCGAGGTGGTCGACGGGCGGGAGCCGTTCCCCCGCATCGCCCCGCCCTACCGCCGGGGCATCGACGACGTCGGCCCCGATCCCGTCTCCGGCGCCGGCTCGGTCATGGCCACCCCCGGCGGCCAGACGCCGGCCTCCCCGGCGCTGGTCAACAACGCCGAGACCATGGCCAACGTCCCCGGCATCCTGGCCCAGGGCGCCACCTGGTTCCGCCAGGCCGGCACCGACGCCTCGCCGGGCACAATCGTCTGCACGGTCACCGGCGGCGGGCGCCGGGCCGGCGTGGCCGAGTTCGAGATGGGCACCCCGCTGGCCGAGGTCATCGAGACCATCGGCGGCCCCGGCGCGCCCATCAGGGCGGTGCTCTCCGGCGTGGCCAACCCGTTCCTGCCCGGCGACCGGCTCGACACGCCGCTCACCTACGAGGCCATGGCGGCGGCCGGCACCGGCCTCGGCGCCGCCGGCTTCCTGCTGTTCTCCGAGGACGACGACCTCGCCGCCGCCGCCGCCGGCGTGGCCCGCTTCCTGGCCACCGAGTCCTGCGGCCAGTGCACGCCCTGCAAGCAGGACGGCCTGGCCATCGCCGACATCCTCACCCGCATCGTCTGCGGCGAGGCCCGGCCCGACGACGCCGAGCAGCTGCCGTCCCGGGTCACCACCGTCGGCGACGAGGCCCGCTGCGCCCTGGCCGGGCAGCAGGAGCGGGTGATCGGGAGCCTCCTGGCGCGGTTCCCGGAAGCGGTGCAAGACCACCTGGAGGACTCCGCCGTCCCCGACGACCCCGTCCTCATCGCCTCGCTCGTGGACATCGAGGACGGGCGGGCGGTGATCGACGAACGGCAACGGCGCAAGCTGCCCGACTGGACGTACGGCGACGTCTGGTCCGGCCAGGTGCCGGCCGAGCGCACCGACCAGCGCCTGCTGGAGGCGGAAGTGGAGGCCGAGACTCCTACCCGCCGCTGAGGTTTCGAGGCGGCGGCGAGGCGGCCTATTCGTTCCGGGCCGTCTCGGGGCCGGTGATGCGCCGGAGGAGGGGCAGCGTGGCGGCGATGATGCCGAGGGCGAGGCCGAGGCCGGCGGCCACGGCGAGGTAGTACCCCCCACCGGGTGGTTGCAGCGATTCCTGGAGCTGTGCCCGCAGGAAGAGGTGGGCGGCGAGGAGGCCGGTGCCGGCCGCCGCCGCGGCGACGAGGAGGAGGGGCAGGGCGGCTTCGAGGGCCACGACCCGCCGGAGCACGCCGAGCGGAGTGCCGGTCAGCCGGAGGAGGCTGAAGGGACGTTTCCGGTCGATGAGGCCGCCGGCCACGCTGACGGCGAGGCTGCAGGCGGCGATGACCAGGCTGGCGATGATGGCGACGTCGGCCAGCTGCCGCCAACCTTCGATCAGCTGGGCGTTGTCGGCGCTGATGTCGCCGAGGGTGGCCGGGATGTCCCGGTCGGGGAAGGCGGCTTCGAGCGCCGTCCGGGCCCCCTCGATGGCGGCCCGCGACCCGTCGGTGCCGACGTCGAGGGCGGCGACGGGCAGCGACGCCAACTGATCGGCGGAGACTGCTGCCGCCGGCCACACGCGGGTCACGGCCTTGGCGTCGCTGGCGATCCCCCCGCCCCCGAACCAGGGGATGGACGCCACGGCCGCGCCGGCCGGACAGCCTCCGAGGGCCGGGATGCGGGCCAGGTCGGCGCAGGCGATGAGGCCCATCGGCGGGCCGGTCTGCGGGCCCATGGTCGGTCCCGAGCCGGCCGACGGGTCGGCGTGGATCTCGGCGACGGCCCGGACGCCGGGGATGGCGGCCACGTCGGCCAGCAGCGTGTCGGGAACGGCCACCCCGCCGGGGATCCGGCGCCCGTCGGGGGTGATGTGCTCCTCGTCTCCGAACGGCTGGGCCAGGATGTTCCGCCCGGCGGGGCCGCCGGTCGAGGCGGTGCGGTAGTCGAGCATCGTGGTGATGATGCCGAGGGCGGCGGAGGAGATGAACAGGGCCACGATGAGGCCGCTGACGGCCCGGAAGGCGGCCCGCGGGTTGTCGGCCAGGCGGCGTCCGGCGATGAGGGTGGCGGGCCGTCGGGCCCGGCGGGCCATGAGCCGGGAGCCGAGCATCGTGAGCCAGGGCCCGGCCACGACGAGCCCGATCATGGCCAGCCCGAAGCCGGCGCCGTAAGCCCGGATCTGGCCGGTGGTGCCGGCGGGCTTCCGACCGACGAACCAGGCCAGCTCGGCGATGCCGGCCAGCAGCGGCACGACCCGCCACACCGAAGGGCGCGGCGGGGTCACCCGCCGGGTCACGCCGAGCGGTGAGATCTGGACGCGGCGCAGGGCGACGCGGGCGGCCAGGGAGGCGACGAGGGGCACGCCCAGCGCCACCAGCACGACATTCGTCCACCGGAGCGACAGGTCGTGGGGGAAGAAGGGCTGGCCGGTGAACGGCACGGTGGCCAGCATGGACCGCAGCCCGAAGAAGACGGCGAAGCCGCCGACCACACCGAAGACGGTGGCCACCGTGGCCTCCACGGCGGCGATGACCGACACCTGCCGGGGGGTGGCGCCCACGAGCCGCATGGCCGCGAACCGTTGCTCTCGGCGGGCGGCGGACAGGCGGGTGGCGGCGCCGATGAAGAGCAGGACGGGGATCAGCAGGGCTCCGGCCACGACGGCCAGGATGAGCTGCATGCGACCCGGGTGGGCGTCGCCCGGCGCACCGTGGGCGGCGGTCTCGAAGCTGCGGATCTGCCGGGCAGAGGGCGCCCGGGACAGTTCGGCGGCGCTGTGGCCGACGATGATGACCAGGGAGTCGGGCGACGCCAGGGCGTTGTCGCCGATGATGCCGACCTGGTGGCCCGGGTAGCGGTCGGCCAGCTGCGTCGACGGTACGGACCGGAGCAGACGGGCGAGCGTCGGGGAGGCGTAGAACTGGCCCGGCCCGGGGAGCTGCGGGATCCCGGGCGGCACCGGCGAGCGGGGCCCGGTGGCCGCCACGTCGATCCGTTCGATGGCCGACGTGCCGTACTGGTCCAGGTTGGCCTCGGCCCACAGCGGATCGGCGGTCGCCTCGTTGCCGCTGGGGTGCAGATTCCGGGTCGAGGTGGTCAGCCAGGCGGTGCGGACCGACTGGGCGTGGACGGCGTTGATGCCGGCCAGGCTGACCAGCAGCACGCCGACGCCGAGGGCCACCGCGGCGGCGATGGCCACCAGCCGGACGATCGCCTCCCGGCCGCCGGCCAGGGCGAGGCGCAGCCCCAGGCGGGTCACGACCGGGCCGCCTGGTCGAGGGCCGACGGGTCGAGGAGGGCGGTGACGGTGCCGTCGCGGACCACGACCTCGCGCTCGGCGTAGGCGGCCACCCGGGCGTCGTGCGTCACCAGGACGACCGTCGTGCCCTGATCCCGCGAGGCTCCTACCAGGAGCTCCATGACGTGCTCACCGCTGAGGGAGTCGAGCGACCCGGTCGGCTCGTCGGCGAACACCACCTGCGGCCGGGTGACGAGCGCCCGGGCCAGCGCCACCCGCTGCGCCTGGCCGCCCGACAGCTCCCCGGAGCGCCGCTCCCCCAGGCCGACCAGGTCGAGCCGCTCCAACCAGCCCCGGGCCTCCTGGAGGGCCGCCGGCCGCCGCACCCCGCCCAGCAGGAGCGGCAGCGCCACATTCTCCTCGGCGGTCAGCTCCGGGACGAGCTGGCCGGACTGGAACACGAACCCGAACCGCTCCCGGCGCAGCGCGCTGCGGTCGGCCTCGCCCATCGCGTCGAGGCGGCGGCCCCCGAACCGGACCTCGCCGCTGTCCGGGGTGAGGATGCCGGCCAGGCAGTGCAGCAGCGTCGACTTGCCCGAGCCGCTCGGGCCCATGACGGCCACGATCTCGCCCGCCGCCACCACCAGGTTGGCGCCCCGCAGGGCCGGCGTCGGCCCGAACGACTTGACCACATCGGTCGCCGCGATCAGCGGCGCCGCACCGTCGGGCCGCACCAGCGGCCGGTCTCCGGTCATCCCCGGACCTCCTCGGAAAGGGTTTGCAGCCGGGCAGCGGTGATGTCGATCCACCGCAGGTCGGCCTCGAGATGGAACAAGCCGTAATCGGCCAGCAGGGCGTCGACGACGCCACCCGTCCGCCGCATTTCGGTCAGCACCCGCATGCGCTGCAGGTGGGCGGAACGCTGCGCGTCGAGGTACCGCTCGGCCGGCCGGCCCAGCACCAGGGCCAGCGTCACCTTGGCGAAGAGGATCGTCTGGAGGTGCGGCTCCGGCTCCACCGTCTCGGCGAGCCACGCCTCGACCTCCGCCGCGCCCTCGTCGGTGATGGCGTAGCGCTTGCGGTCCGGGCCCGCTCCCGGCTCCGACGGCCCGACGACCACCTTCCCGTCCCGGGCCAGGCGGGCGAGGGTCGCGTAGACCTGCCCGAACGGCAGCGGCCGGCCCCGGCCGAACAGCACGTCGTAGTCCCGCTTCAGGTCGTAACCATGGCTCGGCTCACGTTCCAGCAGTCCGAGCAGCGTCACCGGTACCAGACTCATCGCTGAACGTATACGCCCCGTGTATACGCCGAGTCAATGCCCTGCTGCCCGAGCCCGACACGGTTTCGGAGGCATCGTCCGAAATGCCGGGATAAGTTCCGGCGGACGCGGCAGACCCACAAGGAGGCAGGAATGCTGCGGCGCTGAGCCAACCACACCGTCGCCCGGTCGGGCGAACAAGGATCGCGGCTCGGCGCCTGAACGCGCTTCGGCGGTGGCCGCGGTCGACGAGACCGAGAGGAGCCACCGTTGCACAGCCATGTCGACGCGCTGGAGCGTGTCATCACCGACGTCGTCGCCCCGGGGGCGGCGGCCACCGACACCGAAGGAAGCTTTCCCCGACCCGCCCTCTCCGCCCTCGGCGAGGCCGGCATCCTCGGCCTCACCGCCGGCCCCGACGTCGGCGGCGGGGGCGGCGGACTGCGGGAGGCGGCCGAGGTCGTGGAACGCCTGGCCGGCGCCTGCGGCTCGACGGCGATGGTCGTGCTCATGCACTACGCCGGCACCGCCGCCGTCGAGGGCCACGGTCCGAAGGAGGTCCGCCAGGCCATCGCCGCCGGCCGGCACCTCACCACGCTGGCCTTCTCCGAGACCGGCTCCCGGTCCCAGTTCTGGGCGCCGGTGTCGACCGCCACACCGGCCCCCGGCGGCGGGACGGTCCTCCTCGACGCCGCCAAGTCGTGGGTCACCTCTGGCGCCGAGGCCGACAGCTACGTGTGGTCGAGCCGCCCGGCCGACCCGACGGCCGGGCCGATGACGCTGTGGCTGGTACCGGCCGACGCCGCCGGGCTGTCGACGCGGACGGACGGCTTCGACGGCGTCGGCCTGCGGGGCAACGGCTCCATCCCCGTCACCGCCGAGGGCGTCGGGGTGCCCCTCGATGCCCGGCTCGGAGCCGACGGCGCCGGCCTCGACGTCGCCCTCGGCACCGCCCTCCCGTGGTTCCTGGTGCTCTCCGCCGCCTTCAGCCTCGGGCTCCTGGAGGCGGTGACGGCCGAGACCGGCGCCCACCTGTCCGCCGCCCGGCTCGAACACGTCGGGGAAACCCTGATGCAGCAACCGATCCCCCGGGCGGACTTCGCCCGGCTGCGGCTGGGCACCGACCGGCTCCGGGCCTTCCTGGCCGACACGCTGACCGCTATCGAAACCGGCCGGGCCGACGCCCAGCTGCGGGTCCTCGAGGTGAAGGCCGTCGCCGCCGAGGAGGCGGCCGCCGGCTGCGACCTGGCCATGAAGCTCTGCGGCGGCGCGGCCTTCCGCAAGGAGACGGCGGTCGAACGCCGACTGCGAGACAGCCTGGCCGCCCGGGTCATGGCCCCCACCACCGACGCGCTGCTCGACTTCGTCGGACGGGCGGTCGCCGGCCTGCCGCTCCTCGGGGCGGTCTCCTGATGCCCGAGCAGCGAGCCCTGGTCATGGGGGCCGTCGCCTACGACCCCAAGGTCGTCACGATCTGGGACGGCTTCCGCCGGTGGTTCGCCGGGCGGGGCCTCGACTTCGACTATGTCCTGTACTCCAACTACGAGCGCCAGGTCGAGGATCTCCTGGCCGGGCGCATCCACGCCGCCTGGAACTCGCCGCTGGCCTGGGTGCGGGCCCGGCGGCTCGGCGAGGCCGAGGGCATCGGCGTCTCGCCGCTGGTCATGCGGGACAGCGACCGCGACCTCACCACCGTCGTCGTCGTGCGGGCCGACTCCCCCGTCACCGACGTCGAGGGCCTTCGGGGCCGGGTCGTGGCCAGCGGCGCGATCGACTCGCCCCAGGCGACGCTGCTCCCCCTCCACCACCTGCAGCATTCGGGCCTCCGGCCCGGCACCGACGTCGAGGTGCGGCGCTTCGACGTCGGCGTCGGCCTCCACGGCGACCACATCGGCGGGGAACGGGACGCCGCCGCCGCCCTCGCCGCCGGTGAGGTCGACGCCGCCTGCATGATCGACGCCAATCACCTGCTGTTCGCCCGGGAGGGGACGCTGCCGGCCGGCGGTACCAGGATCGTCGCCCAGACCGGAACCTACGACCACTGCAACATGACGGTGACCGACACCGGCCCGGCTGAGGCGCTGCACCGCTTCGGCGCCCTGCTGTCGGAGATGGACTACGGCGATCCCGCCGTCCGGCCCCTGCTCGACCTCGAGGGGCTCAAGCGGTGGGAGGACGGGCGGACCAGCGGCTACGCCGCGCTGGAGGCGGCGGTCGACGATCTCGGCTTCTACGACGGAAAGGGGGCGATCACCGCTGGACCCGACTATCGACCTTGAGGACCTCGGCTTTGACCGGGGCGCCCACCTCCTGGTCGACCGGGTGCTCCGCCACCTCGCCCCGGGCGCCCGGCTGGGCGTCGGGGGCCGCGACCCGCACCTGAAGGCCCATCTCCCGGCCTGGGCCCGGGGGCAGGGCCACGCGGTGACGAGCGGCGGGGCGGATGGGAAGGACGAGGGCGGCGGAGGGTTCATTGTGATCCGGGGCGGCGCCGGCGACGCCCGCTGGCGGGACGCCACCCGAGCCGGCGGGCCGGGCCCGTCCGGCATCGTCGAGCGCGCCCCGGCCACCTGGGGCCTGGCCGCCCGGGGCGCCCTGGTGGAGGACGGCGGCCCGCCGCTGCGCCTCGCCGATCTCGATCGCAAGGCCGAGGTCTGGGCCGACGTCGCCCCCAAGCTCTACGCCCAGGCGCTGGCCGGCCAGTGGGACCCGGCCACCGCCGTCGACTGGAGCGCCCCCCGCCATCCCGACGCCGAGGTCGAGGCGGCCGTGGTCCAGGTCATGACGTACCTGGTCGAGAACGAGCTGGCCGCCCTCCAGGTGCCGGCCCGGTTCATCGCCAGGGTCCACCCCCACTACCGGGAGGTCGTGCAGCTGCTGGCCATCCAGGCCGCCGACGAGGCCCGCCACGTCGAGGTCTTCACCCGCCGGGCCGAGCTGTCCGGCGGCCCGCTGGGCACGTCGGGCGCCGGCGGCCGGGCGTCGCTCCAGACGCTGCTCGACGAGCCCGACTTCTCCCTGGCCGCCTTCCTGCTCTCGGTGCTCGGCGAGGGCACGTTCCTCGACCTGCTCGGCTTCCTGGAACGGCACGGCCCCGACCCGGTGACCCGGCAGGTGGCCCACCTGGCCCGGGCCGACGAGGCCCGCCACGTCGCCTTCGGCGTCGCCCACCTCGAGCACCGGGTGGCGGCTGAACCCGAACTGCGGGGCCGGCTGCGGGGAGCCGTCGAGCACCGCCACGACGCGCTCGCCTCCACCGCCGGGCTCCACGCCGGCGTCCACGACGCCCTCGTCGTCCTCGCCGCCGGGTCGTGGGCGCCGGCCGCCGTCGCCGCCGGCTGGGACCGTGTCGCCGCCCTCACCGCGGCGATGGACGAGGGCCGGCGCCGCCGCCTGGCCCGCCTCGGCTTCCCGCCGGGCGAGGCGGCCGAGCTCTCGGCCCTCCACACCCGCAACTTCATGTGACCGGCAGGTGACGCGACCGGGAGGGCCGAACAGTGTGGAAGATCCTTAAAGGTCCCTTCGCGAGGCCTTGAAAGCGATCTGCCGGAATTGCCGGAATCGGCCCGGGCGGACGCTGCCGCATTGATCAGAGATCTCGGCGGAATTCAGCGGACGAAAAGGGAGAGACCTGCCGCGCGGCGAATTGGAGCGCAGCGCGGAACGACAGCAGCGTGCAGCTGCCGCGTGGCCCCCTGTTTCCCCGACGCCCCCCATCCAGCCCCGGTGGCGGGTCGTACCGAAAGGTGACCGTATGTCCTTCGAGCGATCGAGCCGCCGCCGTCCCCGGCTGTGGACGACCCTCGCTGCACTCGGCCTCGCCGGCTCACTGCTGGCCAGCGGCTCCCCCGCCGCCCACGCCTACGCCGACCCGAAGGATCCGACGCCCACCGAGAACTACGTCCCGGTTTCGGGCTACACGCCCGGCCCCCGCGCCGGCGGGCCGTTGACCCTGCAGACGGGGGCGCTCCTCGGCATCCACACCGACGACGTCAACGTGGTCTCCACCACCGATCCGGTGACCCACAAGACGGTGAAGCGGGCCCCCACCATGCAGGACGAGCCGATCTACACCTTCGAGCAGAAGCTCGGCCGCACCCTCGACATCGATAACCACTACACGAGCAACTTCGGCGATTTCTACAACGCCAACACGGGCGCCGTCATCCCGATGGCCCCGGCGGTGCAACTCGACGCCCAGGCCAACCGCATCCCGATCCTCGGCTGGAACTGCGCTGCCAACACCGACGTCACCTCCGGCAAGGTCGACAAGGAGATCGACGCCGCCGCCCAGGCCTTCAAGGACTTCGGCCGCCAGTTCTTCATGCGCTACTGCTGGGAGATGGACGGGAGCCGCCAGCCGGCCAGCGTCAACGGCAACCCCGACCAGTTCATCGCCGCCTGGCGCTACATCTACAACCGGGTCAAGAACATCGACGGCGCCACCAACGTGGTCTGGCTGTGGACGGCCAACGCCAACGGCTTCAAGCTCGGCAACCCGTCGGTGGCGTCGCAGTTCTACCCCGGTGACGACTACGTCGACTGGGTCTCGGCCGACGGCTACAACTGGCACGGCGCGGTGGGCCGGCCGGCGAACGCCGACCGCTACCGCGACCTCCTCGAGATCTACGACCAGTTCATGGCCTGGGCCCGCAGCGACGACCCGAGCCACCAGCACGTCGGATCGGCGAAGCCGATCATGGTGGCCGAGTACGGCACCCAGGAGCAGGAGGACGGCGGCGCCCTCAAGGCCGACTGGTTCCGCACCGCCCACGCCACGGTCATGCCCCGCACCGCCGACACGCCGGCCGACTGCAAGTACTGCGGCGCCATGTCCGACATCCAGGCGATGGTCTACTTCGACATCAAGGGCAAGTCGGGCGACGCCTCCGGCGGCTGGGACATCGAGACCTCGCAGCCCTCGTTCGACGCCTACAAGGAAGCGGCGCAGAACCCCTGGTTCAACCACATCGGTGATCTGACCTGGGGTCCCTACACCGGGCAGGGCCCGACCGGCCCCGGCCCGCAGCCCGACCCGATCTGCAACGGGCCCGGTCCGTGCGGTCCCGGCACCACGCCGACCACCACACCGACGCCGGTGGTGAGGAGCAGCGACGGCAGCGGCTACTGGATGCTCGGCTCCGACGGCAAGGTCTACGCCTTCGGCCAGTCCAAGTACCTCGGCGCCCCGGCCCTGCCGGCCGGCGTCACCGCCGCCGACCTGGAGTCGACCCCGACCGGCAACGGGTACTGGATCGTCGACAGCGCCGGCAACGTCTACTCCTACGGTGATGCCGCCGCCCTCGGCGGGATCGGCGCCGGCCGGCTGGCCGCCGGCGAGACCGTCACCAGCCTCTCCTCGACGCCGTCGGGCCAGGGCTACTGGATCTTCACCACCAAGGGCCGGGTGGCCGCCCTCGGCGACGCCGTGTTCTACGGCGACATGTCGAAGACCGCCCTGGCCGGGCCGATCCTCGACTCGATCCCCACGCCGTCCGGCAAGGGCTACTACATGGTCGGCTCCGACGGCGGCATCTTCGCCTTCGGCGACGCCAAGTTCTACGGCTCGATGGGCGGCAAGAAGCTCAACGCCCCCGTCCAGTCGCTCGTCCCCGACGGCGACGGCGCCGGCTATTGGCTGGTGGCGTCCGACGGCGGCATCTTCGCCTTCGACGCTCCCTTCCGGGGCTCGATGGGCGGCGAGAAGCTGGCCAAGCCCGTCACCGGCATGGTGCCCTACGGCGACGGCTACCTGATGGTCGGCGAGGACGGCGGCATCTTCAACTTCTCCAGCTCCCAGTTCCTCGGCTCGCTCGGTGCCAACCCGCCGGTCCACCCGGTGGTCTCGGTGGCGGCGCTGCGCTGATGAAGCGTTCCCCCCTCGCCCCGAAGCTCCGGAAAGGAGCGACCGTGCGCCAGCGCTGGGCCGGCCTCGCCACCACGATCGCCATCGTTTCGTCCTGCCTCGCCGTGAACGGCGCCGTGCAGTTCGCCAAGGCCGACACCTCGGGCCAGACGTGGACGCTGTACGCCGCCGGCGACGTCGCCCGGGCCGACAGCGGCGCCGACGAACAGGTGGCGGCGATCATCAAGGCCGGCATCGCCGCCGACCCCGACCACACCCGGGTGGCCATGCTGGGCGACGGCGCCTATCCGGACGGGAGCTACCAGACCTACCTCAGCGCCTACGACAAGGCCACCGGCCCCAACGCCACCAACGACGGCTGGGGCCAGTTCAAGAACGTGACCTACCCGACGCCCGGAAACCATGACTACGGACAGCAGATGGGCCCGCTCGACGACGGGTACCGGCAGTACTGGGACCCGATCCTGCAGAAGATGGACAAGAGCGGCGGCGGTGACGGCGACACGCTGTCGGACCACAGCGGCTGGTACTCCGTCGACATCGGCCCCAACTGGCATCTCATCTCGCTCAACTGGGCGTGCGGCACCGACCCGAGCAAGGGGTCGGGAACCGGGTGCGGTGCGACCGACCCGCAGGGGACCTGGCTGGCCGGCGACCTCCAGCAGGCCACCGCCGCCCACAAGCACATCATCGCCATGTGGCACGGCGCCCGCTTCTTCTCGACGAACGACAACGAGGGCAACGGCAACCCGGTGGGGCCGTCGACCGACGCCTTCAAGACCAACGCCTACTGGACGATGCTCCAGGGCGCCGGGGCCGACGTGGTGCTCGCCGGCCACCAGCACGACTACGAGGTTTTCGACCACATGAGCGTGGCCGAGCCGCCCAATCCGCCGGCCGGTGACCACCAGGGCACGATCGACCCGGCCGGGCCGCGGGAGTTCGTCGTGGGCACCGGTGGCGGCATCCCGTCGCACTTCACGCAGGCCGCGCCGGCGACCGGCAGCATCAAGCGGATCGACGGCCAGTTCGGCGTCCTCAAGCTGACGCTGCACGACAACTCCTACGACTGGCAGTTCGTCTCGGCCGCCGACGGCAGCGTCCTCGACTCGGGCACCGACACCACCCACGCCACGATCTCCGGTACCACCGACACGACCGGCCCGACCACGGCGACCACGGCGCCGAACGGCCCGCCGGCACCGGGGAACCGCAGCGGCTATTGGATGCTCGGGTCCGACGGCAAGGTCTACAACTTCGGCACGGCCCAGAACTACGGCGACGGCGGCCTCCTGCCCGGGGCCCAGGCGGCGCACCTCGAGCCGACCCCGTCCGGCAACGGCTACTGGATCGTCGACGACACCGGCGGCGTGTCCAGCTACGGGGACGCCGTGTACCACGGCGGGCCCGACAGCATGACGCTGCGGCCGGGCGAGAAGGTGACCAGCCTCTCGTCGACGGCCACCGCCCAGGGCTACTGGATGTTCACCAACATGGGCCGGGTGCTCCCCTACGGCGACGCCGTGCCCTACGGCGACATGTCGAAGACGAAACTCAACGCCCCGGTGCTCGGCTCGATCGTGACGCCGACCGGCAAGGGCTACTGGATGGTGGCGGCCGACGGCGGAATCTTCTCCTTCGGCGACGCCAAGTTCTACGGCTCGATGGGCAGCAAGACGCTCAACGCCCCGGTCGAGTCGCTCGTCCCCACCAGCGACGGCGTCGGCTACTGGCTGGTGGCGTCCGACGGCGGCATCTTCGCCTTCGGCGACGCCGCCTTCAAGGGCTCGATGGGCGGCCAGCGGCTCAACAAGCCGATCACCGGCATGGTCCGCTATGCCGACGGCTACCTGATGGTCGGCCAGGACGGCGGCATCTTCAACTTCTCCAGCCAGAAGTTCCTCGGTTCCCTCGGCGGCGACCCGCCGAGCCACGCGATCGTCTCGGTCGCCACCCTCGGCTGACGTCGTTACGAAGCGGACAACCGTTCTCCTCGCCGTCACCCGGCGGCGAGGAAACGGGGGTTCCGCTGGCGAACTCTCCTCTACAGACAGCGACCGTGGAGGAGCGGGGGCATGGCAGAGCCGCAGAATGGGAACGAGCCGATTGGCGGCCACCCCGAGAGCGTCGACCCGCCCTGGTTCCAGGAGCTGGTCCGGCGGGCGTTCGAGCGGGAGATGCGCCGCTACCAGAAGCTCGGGGCCGACGCCGACGAGAGCCTGGAGCGGGCCATGTGGTACGTCTTCGATCTCCGCAACAACCTCACCGAGCTCTACCAGGCCGGCGCCGCCGGCGCCGACGAAGGGCTGTAGCGCTCGCTGATCGAGCAGTCCGGGGGCGCAGCTACTGTCGCCCCCGATGGCCATAGAGATCGACGCGCACGCCCCGGTTCTCGCCTTCCGGGGCGTGACGCTTTGCTTCGACCCCGGCCGCCCGGTGCTGGCCGGGGTCGACTGGCAGGTGGGGCCGAACGAGCGCTGGGTGGTGCTCGGCGCCAACGGCTCGGGAAAGACGACGCTGCTGCGGCTGGCCGGCGGGTGGCTGTTCCCGACCACCGGAACCGTCGACGTCCTCGGCCACCGCCTGGGTCGGGTCGACGTCCGCACGCTGCGCCGCCGGCTCGGCTACGCCAGCGGGGCGCTGGCGTCCCAGTTGCGGCCCAGCGCCACCGGTCTCGAGATCGTGATGGCGGCCAAGCACGCCGCGCTCGAGACGTGGTGGCACACCTACGACGACGCCGACCGGGCCCGGGCCCGGGCGCTCCTGGAGCGGATGGGCTGCGGCCACCTCGCCGACCGGCCGATCGCCACCGCCTCCGAC
>JAICYE010000382.1 GCA_025934385.1 Acidimicrobiia bacterium
GCCGGGCCCGGCGTTCCGGCCGACGCCGTCCCCACGCTGTTCACCCGGCCGGGATCGGGCATCGGCCTGTACCTGGCCCGGGGCCTGGCCGAGGCCATGGGCGGCCGCGTGGCCTACGAGCCCGGCCCGGGAGGCCGGGGCTCGACATTCCGGGTGCATCTGCGCCGTCCGCCCGTCCGCTGAGGAAACTCGAAGCAAATCCCGGGCGCGATCCCGGCTTGGGACGAGTAACTTCCGCGTTCATGGGACTCATGAAGCGGTTTTCCGACGTGATGAAGGCGAAGACCTCGAAGATGCTGGACAAGGCCGAGGATCCGCGGGAGACCCTCGACTACAGCTACGAGAAGCAGCTGGAGATGGTCCAGAAGGTCCGGCGGGGGCTGGCCGACGTCGCCACCTCCCGCAAGCGGCTCGAGCTCCAGCAGACCCAGCTCAAGGCCTCGGCCGACAAGCTCGAGGGGCAGGCCCGGGCGGCGGTCGGGGTTGGCAAGGAGGACCTGGCCCGGGAGGCCCTCAACCGGCGGGCCGGGATCCAGAGCCAGCTCGACGGCCTCGAGACGCAGCGGGCCCAGCTCCAGGCCGAGGAGGACAAGCTCACCGTCGCCCTCCAGCGGCTCCAGGCCAAGGTCGAAGCGTTCCGTACCAAGAAGGAAACGATCAAGGCCACCTACACGGCCGCCGAGGCCCAGACGAAGATCGGCGAGGCGGTGTCGGGCATCTCGGAGGAGATGGGCGACGTCGGCCTGGCCATCCAGCGGGCGGAGGACAAGACCGCCAACATGCAGGCCCGGGCCGGAGCCGTCGACGAGCTGCTGGCCTCCGGCGCCCTCGACGACGTCACCGCCGAGCCCGGCGGCGACATCCAGGCCCAGCTCGACGCGCTCAGCGCCGGCTCCTCGGTCGACGCCGAGCTGGCGAAGATGAAGGCCGAGCTCGGTTCGGGGGCACCGGCCCCCAAGGAGATCGGCGGCGGAGGGGAGTCGAAGTGATCCTGCGCATCCTGGGCGAGGGCCAGCTCGAGGTTCCCGCCGACTCGCTGCACGAGCTCAACGAGCTCGACGAGTCCCTTCTCCATGCGGTGGAGAAGGGCGACGAGGTGGGGTTCCGCACCTGCCTGGCCAACCTGGTCAACCGAGTGCGGGAGGTCGGCCACCCGGTGCCGGCCGACCACCTCGGGCCGTCGGAGTACATCATCCCCGGCGCCGACGCCGAGCTCGACGAGGTGCGGGGCCTGCTGTCCGAGGAAGGACTGATCCCGGGGTGACTCCCCGGGCGCGTCCAATGGCTGGGATGATCGGGTCATGAGCACCACTCGGGGCTACCCCCGCGACGCCGGCCTGGCCGCCCGCATGACGTTCGTCATGTTCCTGCTGGGCCTGCTCTACGTGGCCGTCATGGCGGCGCTGATCGCGGCCGGCATCAACTTCGCCTTCGTCTTCATCCTCGCCGGCGGGTTGCTGTTCGCCCAGTACTACTACTCGTCGAAGATCGCCCTGTTCTCCATGCACGCCAAGGAGGTGAGCCCGGCCGAGGCGCCCCAGCTCCACGGCATCGTCGACCGGCTCTGCGCCCTGGCCGACATGCCGAAGCCGCGGGTGGCGATCGCCGACACCGACGTCCCCAATGCCTTCGCCACCGGCCGGAACCCGAGCGACGCCGTGGTCTGCGCCACCACCGGCATCCTCCGGCGGCTCGAGCCGGCCGAGCTGGAGGCGGTGCTGGCCCACGAGCTGTCCCACGTCGCCCACCGCGACGTGGCGGTCATGACCGTGGCGGGCTTCCTCGGCGTGGCCGCCGGGTTCATCACCCGGTCGATGTTCTGGTTCGGGGGAGCGGGCATCGGCGGCGGCCGCGGCCGGGGCCGCGACGAGGAGAACGAGATGCTCCTCATCATGCTGGTGTCGGTTGTCGTCTACGCCATCTCGTTCCTACTGACCCGGGCGCTGTCGCGCTACCGGGAGCTGTCGGCCGACCGTGGTGCGGCGGTCATCACCGGCGCGCCGGCGACGCTGGCCTCGGCGCTCGTCAAGGTGACCGGGGCCATGGGCCGCATCCCGACGCGCGACCTGCGGGCCGCCGAGCCCTTCAACGCATTCTTTTTCACTCCCGCAGCCGCGCCGGGGTTCTCGTTCTCCTCGCTGTTCTCGACCCACCCGACGCTGGAGCAGCGCCTCGCCCAGCTGGCCGAGCTCGAGCGCCAGATGGGCCACCCGGCGTGAAATTCCTGGACACGATCCTCGGCCGGACGAAACCGAAGCCGGCCAACCTCGACGCGCTGTTCGCCGTCCCCGGGGCGGCCATCACCCTCGAGGCGGCCATGGGGCTCACCTCGGCCGGGTCGGCGGCGGTGTGCTTCAAGCCGGCGTCGGCCTACGACTTCGCCTCCACCTGCACCGAGATCGGCCAGCTGCTCGAGCTGTCGGGAAAGGACACCGGTTCGGAGGTCAGCCAGAGCGAGGACTCCTACGGCTACCACTGGATCGTGATCCACGATTCCGACGTGGGCGACCTCGTGACCACCGTCCACATGGTCAACTCGACGCTGGCTGAGCGGGGCTACGGGAACCAGCTGCTGGCCAGCGTCTTCGCCTTCCGGGGCGAGAGCGGCGGCGTGAGCTACCTCGTCTACCTGTTCAAGCGGGGGACGTTTTATCCCTTCGCCCCCGAGCCGGGCGGCGGCGAGAAGCGCGACAACCAGCGGGAACTGCAGCTCCAGGGCGCGCTCCAGGGCGAGGTGCCGCTGGAGGCCGACCTCAGCCGGTGGTTCCCGATCTGGGGGGCGCCGGTCCCCTGAGGCCGCCGGTCAACCGCCGGCGCCGTCGCCGAGGCCGGTGAACTGGCCTTCGGTTGGTTCGGCGCAGCAGAACCAGGGCTCGGTGAGGCGGGGGCGGTCGCCGGCGACGTCGTGGAGGACGGCCGCCGCCGCATCGACACGGCCGGCGGCGCCGTAGACCGCCTGCCGGACCCGCTGGTAGATCCGGCCGATGGGCTCGCCGGCCGCCTGGGCCCGCTCGACCAACACCGCCAGTTCGGCCTGGAGGGCGTCGACGGCCGGATCGGGGTGGGTCCAGGTCCACGACAGTCGCCCGGCGTCGTAGGGCCCGAGCCGGCCCTCGCCCTCGAGGATCGGCTGCAGCAGCGAACCCCCGGGCACCAGCAGGCGGATCGTGTACTGAACCGGGTGGACGTTGCCGACGAGGTCGAGGGCGGACACGAAATCCAGGAGATCGGCGACGTCGGCGGCGGTGGTCCA